>NZ_JBICZB010000020.1:0-79560 GCF_043201815.1 Kitasatospora sp. NPDC048296 | reverse complement strand
CCGCCCCCCCCCCCCCCCCCCCCCGCCGGGGGGGGGGGCGCGGTGGGGGGGGGGGGCGGGGCCGGGCCCCCCCCCCCCCCCCCCCCCCCCCCCCCCCACGCCGGTTGTGAGCCCGCGGGCCGGTCCGGTTCCGAGCGGTCCGGCCCGCGGGCAGTCGGTGCGGGCCCCTGCCGGGCCCGGCGGGGGCTACTCCCCCAGTGCGGCGCGCGCGTCCACGAAGGCCGCGACGGCGCGCTCGACGTCCTCGGTGGAGTGCGCCGCGGACAGCTGCACCCGGATCCGGGCCTGGCCGTGCGGGACCACCGGGTAGGAGAAGCCGATCACGTACACCCCGCGCTCCAGCAGGAGCTCGGCGAGCCGGCCCGCCTTGGCCGCGTCACCGATCATCACCGGGGCGATCGGGTGGTCGCCGGGCAGGATCTCGAAGCCGGCCTCGGTCATCTTGCCGCGGAACAGCGCGGTGTTGGCCGCCAGCTTCTCGCGCAGCTCGTTGGACTGCTCGACCAGGTCGAGCACCTTCAGCGAGGCGGCCGCGATCACCGGAGCCAGCGAGTTGGAGAACAGGTACGGGCGCGAGCGCTGGCGCAGCAGGGCGACGATCTCGCGGCGGGCCGCGACGTAGCCGCCGGAGGCGCCGCCGAGCGCCTTGCCGAGGGTGCCGGTGATGATGTCCACCCGGTCCATCACGCCGTGCAGTTCCGGGGTGCCGCGGCCGCCCGCGCCGACGAAGCCGACGGCGTGCGAGTCGTCGACCATGACCATCGCGCCGTAGCGGTCGGCCAGGTCGCAGATCTCGCGCAGCGGGGCGACGTAGCCGTCCATCGAGAACACGCCGTCGGTGACGATCAGGCGGCGGCGGGCGTCCTGGGTCTCCTTGAGCTGCTGCTCCAGGTCGGCCATGTCGCGGTTGGCGTAGCGGTGGCGGCGAGCCTTGCTGAGCCGGATGCCGTCGATGATGCTGGCGTGGTTGAGCGCGTCGGAGATGACGGCGTCGCGGTCGTCCAGCAGGGTCTCGAAGACGCCGCCGTTGGCGTCGAAGCAGGAGGAGTAGAGGATCGTGTCCTCCTGGCCGAGGAACGCCGAGAGGCGGTCCTCCAGCTCCTTGTGCACGTCCTGGGTGCCGCAGATGAAGCGGACCGAGGCCATGCCGTAGCCCCAGCGGTCCAGCGCGTCCTTCGCCGCGGCCAGCACCTCGGGGTGGTCGGCCAGGCCGAGGTAGTTGTTGGCGCAGAAGTTCAGCACCTCGCCCGGGCGGCCGCCGCCGGTGACGGTGACCGCGGCGCTCTGCGGGGTGCCGATGACCCGCTCGGGCTTGAACAGGCCGGCCTCGCGGATCTCGTCGAGGGTGGCGGCGATGTCGGCGCGCACGTTGTCGAACACAACAGGCTCCTTTTGCGTCAGCGGGGTGCTCAGGCGGTCCAGTCGAGGATGATCTTGCCGCAGTTGCCGCTCGCCGCGTCGTCGAAAGCGGCCTCGAAGGCGTCGGCGGAGTAGCGGCCGGTGATCACCGGGCTGAGGTCCAGGCCGCCCTCCAGCAGCACGGACATCGCGTACCAGGTCTCGAACATCTCGCGGCCGTAGATGCCCTTGATGGTGATCATCGAGGTGACGATCGAGGCCCAGTCCACCGGGAACTCCTCGGCGGGCAGACCCAGCATGGCGATCTTCCCGCCGTGGGTCATGTTGGCGATCATCGACTGCATCGCCTCGGGGCGCCCGGACATCTCCAGGCCGACGTCGAAGCCCTCGCGCAGGCCCAGCTTCTGCTGGCCCTCCTCGATGGTGTGCTCGGCGACGTTGAGCGCCAGCGTCACGCCGACCTGGCGGGCCAGGTCGAGGCGGTACGGGGAGACGTCGGTGATCATCACGCTGCGGGCACCGGCGTGCTTGGCGACGGCGGCGGCCATGATGCCGATCGGGCCGGCACCGGTGACCAGCACGTCCTCGCCGACCAGCGGGAAGGACAGCGCGGTGTGCACGGCGTTGCCGAACGGGTCGAAGATCGCGGCCACGTCCAGGTCGACCGGCACCCGGTGCACCCAGACGTTGGAGGCGGGCAGTGCCACGTACTCGGCGAAGGCGCCGTCGCGGTTGACGCCCAGGCCGATGGTGTTGCGGCACAGGTGGCGGCGGCCGGCCAGGCAGTTGCGGCACTTGCCGCAGACCAGGTGGCCCTCGCCGCTGACCAGGTCGCCGACCGCGATGTCCGCGACGCCGGCGCCGAGCTCGGCGACCTCGCCGACGAACTCGTGACCGAGCACCAGCGGGGTCTTGATGGTCTGCTGCGCCCAGCCGTCCCACTTGCGGATGTGCAGGTCGGTACCGCAGATACCGGTCCGCAGCACCTTGATCAGCACCTCGCCGGGGCCGATCTCGGGCTTCGGGACGTCGATCATCCAGAGACCGGGCTCGGCCTTCTGCTTGACGAGTGCCTTCACGGGCGACGGCTCCTGACGTGCGGGTGGGACGGCCTTCGAGGGTCGGGCAGGCCGAGTGGCCCGGTTCGACCGCCGTTGACGGGCGCACTCCGGGCAAGCAGAAATCTGCCTGGTCAGGGCGGGTGCGGTCCATCGAGGAATTCTTAAGGGCGGCCACAGCTGGGCTAAACGATCGTGCCCGAGCTGTGGCCCGGGGGTGGGGGCGGCATGCCGGTGCTCACCCGTTCAGCCGAGCGCGGGGCGCCGTCCGCGACACCAACCGGCGGGCCGGCCCCGGCCGGGCCGCTCGCCACCGCGGCGTCGCGTTCCGAGGCCTGACCCGGTCCACCGGGTCAGGCCTCCGGAGCCTCTGATGAGCCGTCACATACGTCAGACGCCCAGCACCTTGCCGAGATCGTAGGAGACCGGCTCCTCCAGCTGCGCGTAGGTGCAGCTCTCCGGCGAGCGGTCCGGCCGCCAGCGGCGGAACTGTGCGGTGTGCCGGAACCGGCTGCCCTCCATGTGGTCGTAGGCGACCTCGACCACCCGCTGGGGGCGCAGTGCGATCCAGGACAGGTCCTTGCCGCCGGTCCAGCGGCTGACCGCGCCCGGCAGCCGCCCCTCGCCGTGGGCGGCCTCCTCCGCCCAGGCGCCCCAGGGATGCTCGGACAGGTCGTCCATCCGCAACGGGGCCAGTTCCTCGACCAGTTCGCGACGGCGGGCCATCGAGAATGCGGCGCAGACGCCGACGTGCTGGAGCCTGCGTTCGTCGTCGTAGATGCCGAGCAGCAGCGAGCCGACCACCGGGCCGCTCTTGTGCTCGCGGTAGCCGGCCACCACGCAGTCGGCCGTGCGCTCGTGCTTGATCTTGAACATGGCCCGCTCCCCCGGCCGGTACGGCTGGTCCAGCGGCTTGGCCACCACCCCGTCCAGGCCGGCGCCCTCGTACTCGGAGAACCAGGTCCCGGCGAGGTCGCGGTCGGTGGAGGCCGGGGCGGTGAACACCGGGCCCTTCGCCTTGCCCAGCGCCGCCACCAGGGCCGGGCGGCGCACCGACAGCGGCTCACCCACCAGCGAGTCGTCACCGAGGGCGAGCAGGTCGAAGGCGACGAAGGAGGCCGGGGTCTGCTCGGCGAGCAGCCGCACCCGGCTCGCCGCGGGGTGGATGCGCTCCAGCAGTTCCTCGAAGCGCAGCCGCCCGTCCCGGGCGATCACCACCTCGCCGTCCAGCACGCAGCGGGGCGGCAGCTCGCGCTTGAACGCCTCGACCAGCTCGGGGAAGTACCTGGTCAGCGGCTTGCCGGTACGGCTGCCGAGCTCGACCTCGTCGCCGTCGCGAAACACGATGGTGCGAAAGCCGTCCCACTTGGCCTCGTACTGCATCCCCGGCGGGATCTCGGCCACCGACTTGGCGAGCATCGGCGCCACCGGCGGCATCACGGGCAGGTCCATGCGACCGATCCTCGCCCGGCTCGCCTCGGGACGCGCGCCGGGCACGGCGCACTTAGCGTGTCAGCCATGGGCTCAGCCGTGGAACTGGAAGTCGCCGGGCGGACCGTCCGGCTGTCGAACCCGGACAAGGTGTACTACCCCGAGCGCGGCTTCACCAAGCTGGACGTCGCGCAGTACTACCTGGCCGTCGCCGACGGGGTGCTGCGCGGGCTGCGGGACCGGCCCACCACGCTGCAGCGCTTCCCCGACGGGGTGGACGGCGAGTACTTCTACCAGAAGCGAGCGCCCAAGGGCCTGCCGGACTGGCTGCCCACCGCCCGGATCAACTTCCCCAGCGGCCGCTCCGCCGACGAGATCTGCCCGACCGAGCCGGCCGCCGTGCTGTGGGCGGCGAACCTGGGCTGCCTCACCTTCCACCCGTGGCCGGTGCGGCGCTCCGACACCGACCACGTGGACGAACTGCGGATCGACCTCGACCCGCAGCCCGGCACCGACTTCCGCGACGCCGTCCGCGCCGCCCACGAACTGCGCGCCCTGTTGGAGGAGTACGGGCTGCGCGGCTGGCCCAAGTCCTCCGGCGGACGCGGCCTGCACGTCTACGTCCCGCTGGTGCCCGAGTGGACCTTCACCGACGGGCGGCACGCGGTGATCGCCCTCGGCCGGGTGCTGGAGCAGCGGATGCCCGGGAAGGTCACCACCGCCTGGTGGAAGGAGGAGCGCGGCGAGCGGATCTTCGTCGACTACAACCAGATGGCCCGCGACCGCACCATCGCCTCCGCCTACTCCCTGCGCGCCCGCCCCCGCGCCACCGCCTCCACCCCGCTGCGCTGGGAGGAGCTGGACGACGCCTCCCCCGAGGACTTCGACCTGCGCACCGTCCCCGCCCGCTTCGCCGAACTCGGCGACCTGAACGCGGAGATGGAGCAGCACGCGTTCCGGCTGGACGGCCTGTTGGAGCTCTACGACAAGCAGCTGCACGACGAGGGCCTCGGCGAACTCCCGTACCCGCCCGACCACCCCAAGGCGGAGGGCGAGCCGACCCGGGTGCAGCCGAGCCGGGCTCGGAAGAAGTAGCGGCGGGAGGCAACGGGCCCTGGCATCCTGGCGCGATGCCCTTCAACCACAACGACCACTACCACCGGTTACTGCTGCGCGCACTCCCGCCCGGGGCCCGCCGGGCGCTGGACGTCGGCTGCGGGACGGGCGCCTTCGCCCGGGCCCTCGCCCGGCAGGGCGTCGAGGTGGAGGCGGTGGACCGCGACGCCGCGGTGATCGCCGCCGCCCGGGCCCTCTCACCGGGGATCCAATTCCACCAGGCAGACGTCACGGAACTGGACCTGTCTCAGGGCCAGTACGACTACATCTCCTGCCTGGCCAGCCTGCACCACCTGCCCATCGACACCCTCGACCGGCTGCGCGAGGCGCTGGCGCCCAACGGGGTGCTGGTGGTGCTCGGCTGCTATCGGGAGGAGACGGCCCGGGACCGGCTGATCAGCCTGGCCGCCGTACCGGTGAACGCCGTCTGCCGCCTGGCCGTCCACCTGCGCGAACGCGGCACCAGGCCGGGCGTGCCGGCCCCGGTCGCGATGCCGACGACCTCCCTGGCCGAGGTACGGGCGTACGCGGCACGGCACCTGCCGGGCTTCACGCTGCGCCAACTGCTGTTCTGGCGCTATCTGCTGGTCTATCGGCGCGCTCGGTGATCAACTGGGCGGGACGACACTTCCGGGAGGGGACTGCGATGGGCGTACGGGCACTGGCCGAGATCCTGGCGGACGCGGCGGGCGGGGTGTTCCCGCCGCCGGACGGGTCGGTGACGGTGGTGCCGCAGCCCTCGCCGCGCGAGGCCGGGGTGATGTCCTTCGCCGCGCACGCCGTGGTGTTCACCGACGAGGATCCGGCCTGGGTGCGCGACACCCTCGCCGCCGACCCGGGCGACCCGCTGGCGGCGCCGCTCTGCCCGCCCTTCCTGACCGCCTTCGCCTCGCGCACCGGGCGGACCGTCAACAACATCGACCTGCTCTCCGTCGCCGACCGCCTCCCCGGCGAGCCGCCGCTGCCGCTCAACCCGGTCGAGGACCGCGAGCACCCCCGGGTGGTCCGGGCGCTGCGCTACCGCGAGGACGTCCGGGTGTTCGAGGCCGACGGCGGCGTGCTGATCCTCGGCCGGGGCGTGGCCGGGCGCTGGGAGGCGGCCGTCGAGGTCGACCCGCACGCCCAGGGCCGCGGCCTCGGCCGCGCGCTGGCCACCGCCGCCCGGCACCTGTTGCCGGAGGGCAGGGTCGTCTGGGCCCAGCAGGCCCCGGGCAACGCGCCCAGCGTCCGCGCCTTCCAGGCGGCGGGCTACCGGGCGGTCGGCGCGGAGGCGCTACTGGTGGTGGGGCGGCCGTAGCGGGCCCGGACCCGGGTCAGTCGGCCGGCGGGGTCCACAGCACTCGGACCCGGTCGGCCTCGACGTCATAGCCGAGGAACGGCGGTGCCGTCGTGATGCTGCCCTCGAAGAACATCGGGACCGACTTGCCCAGCCGCCGTCCGATCGCGGCCAGGAAATCGCAGAGGACGTCCAGCCGCTCCTGGCCCTGGAGCTCCCGGAGGTCAAGGTCGAAGTCGATCACCTCGTCCCAATCGAGCCGGAAGATCGCGCAGACCGCTGGATCGGGCCACACCCGCAGGTAGGCGCAGCCGGCATCGACCGGCCGGGACAGTACGGCCTCGGCCCGGGGCAGCGGCAGCACCGTGTCACCCTCGGAGTATTCGAAGGCCCAGCCCCGTTCCACCACCAGATCCAGCACGGCCTGCCAGTCCGCCGCCGTCGTGTCCTCGACGAACACATCGGGCAGACAGGCCCCATTGGTCGGATCGAGCAGCCACGCGACGTGGTCGTCCCAGAGCAGATCAGCCATGCCGCCATCCTGCCCGGGAACGCCCCTCCGGCCGAGCGATTATTCGCCCCGCTGTTCGCGCCGCGCACCCGCCGGCGCCAGCTCGGCGATGATCCGGACGGCGTCCGCGATCTGTCCGTCCGTCAGGTCTCCGCGCGCCGTCAGCCGCAGCCGGCTGATGCCGTCCGGGACGGACGGTGGGCGGAAGCAGCCGACCGCGAGGCCGGCCCGGCGGCAGTCGGCGGCCCAGGCGACGGCGGCCTCGGGGCCGGGGGCGCGGACCGAGACCACGGCGGCGTCCGGCTCGCAGGCCTGCAGCCCGGCGGCGGTCAGGCGGCCGGCGAGGGTGCGGGCGACCTCGCGGGCGCGGTCGGCGCGCTCCGGCTCGGCGCGCAGCAGGCGCAGCGCGGCGAGGGCGGCACCGGCGGCGGCCGGGGCGAGGCCGGTGTCGAAGATGAAGGTGCGGGCCGTCTCGGTGAGGTGGCGGATCACCCGGCGCGGGCCGAGCACGGCGCCGCCCTGCGAGCCGAGCGACTTGGAGAGGGTGACGGTGGCGACGGTGTCCGGCTGCCCGGCGAGCCCGGCGGCGGCCGGCGCGCCGCGCCCGCCGGGGCCGAGGACGCCCAGCCCGTGGGCGTCGTCCACCAGCAGCGCGGCGCCGTGCGCGCGTACGGCCTCGGAGAGACCGCGCAGCGGTGCGGCGTCCCCGTCCACCGAGAACACCGAGTCGGTGACCACCACCGCCCGCCGCTGCGTCCGCCCGGCCAGCACCTCGGCCACCGCCGCCGGGTCGCTGTGCGGGGCCCGGTGGACGTCCGCCCGGGAGAGCCGGCAGCCGTCGATCAGCGAGGCGTGGTTGTAGGCGTCGGAGACGATCAGCGTGTCCGGGTCGGTCAGCGCGGTGAGCGCGGCGAGGTTGGCGGTGTACCCGGAGGAGAACACCAGCGCCGCCTCCGCCCCGCAGAACTCGGCGAGCTCCTCCTCCAGTTCGGTGTGCAGCGCGGTCGTCCCGGTCACCAGCCGCGACCCGGTCGCCCCGCCACCCCACCGCAGCGCGGCGTCCGCCGCCGCCCGCGTCACCACCGGGTGCCGGGTCAGCCCCAGGTAGTCGTTCCCCGCCAGGTCCAGCACCGGGTCCTCCGCCGCCCGGCTGCGCAGCGTACGGGTCAACCCGGCGTCGGCGCGCAGCTCGGCGGCCTCGTCGAGCCAGTCGAAGACGTGCCCCGGGGCGAGCGCGGCGGTGTGCGGTTCGGACGTGAGGGGGAGGGTCATGTCCGGCACTCTGGCACGGGCGGCGAACGGGGATCAATGTGCCACTCGGCACATGATCGGTGCGGTCCACTGGCCGGTCGCGACAACCGGGGCACCGCCTCCCGCCGCTCCGACGCTTTGCCCGGGGTGGCGGCGAGCAGGCAAGATAGCCGGGTGACCCTCCTTGATCTGATGCCGAAGCCCGCCACTCCCGACGCGCTGTACGAGACGTTCGCAGCCTGGGCGGAGGAGCGCGGGATCACGCTGTACCCGGCGCAGGAGGAGGCGCTGATCGAGCTGGTGTCCGGGAACAACGTGATCCTGGCGACGCCGACCGGTTCGGGCAAGAGCCTGGTGGCGGCGGGCGCGCACTTCGCGGCGCTGGCCGAGGGGCAGCGGACCTTCTACACCGCCCCGATCAAGGCGCTGGTCTCGGAGAAGTTCTTCGACCTGGTGAAGATGTTCGGCACCGAGCAGGTCGGCATGATGACCGGCGACGCCAGTGTGAACCCGACCGCGCCGATCATCTGCTGCACCGCCGAGGTGCTGGCCCAGATCGCGCTGCGGGACGGCGCGCGGGCGGACATCGGCCAGGTGGTCATGGACGAGTTCCACTTCTACGCCGAGCCGGACCGCGGCTGGGCCTGGCAGATCCCGCTGCTGGAGCTGCCGCAGGCGCAGTTCCTGCTGATGTCGGCGACCCTCGGCGACGTCCGCCGCTTCGAGGAGGACCTGACCCGCCGCACCGGCCGCCCGACCACGGTGGTCCGCAACGCGACCCGCCCGGTGCCGCTGTTCTACGAGTACCGCCGCACCACCATGCACGACACCCTGGAGGAGCTGCTGCAGACCGGCCAGGCGCCGGTCTACGTCGTGCACTTCACGCAGAAGGAGGCGGTGGAGCGGGCCCAGTCGCTGATGAGCATCAACATGTGTTCGAAGGCGGAGAAGGAGGCCATCGCCGACCTGATCGGCAACTTCCGCTTCACCACCAAGTTCGGCCGCAACCTGTCCCGTTACGTGCGCCACGGCATCGGCGTGCACCACGCCGGCATGCTGCCGAAGTACCGTCGACTGGTCGAACGCCTCGCCCAGGCTGGCCTGTTGAAGGTCATCTGCGGGACGGACACGCTCGGCGTCGGCGTCAACGTGCCGATCCGCACGGTGCTGTTCACCGCCCTGTCGAAGTACGACGGCCAGCGCGTGCGCATCCTGCGCGCCCGTGAGTTCCACCAGATCGCCGGGCGGGCCGGCCGGGCCGGGTTCGACACCGTCGGCCAGGTCGTCGCGCAGGCGCCCGAGCACGTGATCGAGAACGACAAGGCGATCGCCAAGGCCGGGGACGACCCGAAGAAGAAGCGCAAGGTGGTGCGCAAGAAGGCGCCGGAGGGCTTCGTCGGCTGGACCGAGGAGACCTTCGACAAGCTGATCGGCGCCGACCCGGAGCCGCTGGTCTCCCGGTTCAAGGTGAGCCACGCGATGCTGCTGTCGGTGATCGGCCGCCCGGGCAACGCCTTCGAGGCGATGCGCAAGCTGCTCACCGACAACCACGAGGACAGGGCCGCCCAGCGCCGCCACATCCGCACCGCGATCGCCATCTACCGCTCGCTGCTGGAGGGCGGCGTGGTGGAGCGACTGCCCGAGCCGGACTCCGAGGGCCGGATCGTACGCCTCACCCTGGACCTCCAGGAGAACTTCGCGCTCAACCAGCCGCTGTCCACCTTCGCGCTGGCCTCCTTCGAACTGCTCGACCCGACCTCGCCCTCGTACGCGATGGACGTGATCTCGGTGGTCGAGGCGACCCTCGACGATCCGCGCCAGATCCTCGCCGCCCAGCAGAACAAGGCGCGCGGCGAGGCCGTCGGCGAGATGAAGCGGGACGGCATCGAGTACGAGGAGCGGATGGAGCGGCTCCAGGAGATCACCTACCCGAAGCCGCTGGAGGAGCTGCTCACCCACGCCTACGACGTGTACCGCCGGGCACACCCGTGGATCGGCGACCACCAGCTCCAGCCGAAGTCCGTGGTGCGCGACCTGTACGAGCGGGCGATGACCTTCTCGGACTACGTCGGCTTCTACGAGCTGGCGCGCACCGAGGGCATCGTGCTGCGCTACCTGGCGGGCGCGTTCAAGGCGCTGGAGCAGACCGTCCCCGAGGACGTGAAGACCGACGACCTCAAGGACGTCATCGCCTGGCTCGGCGAGCTGGTCCGCCAGGTCGACTCCAGTCTGCTGGACGAGTGGGAGCAGCTGGCCAACCCGACCGAGGCGGCCACCGCCGAGGTGACCCTGGACGACAAGCCGGCGCCGGTGACGGCGAACGCCCGGGCCTTCCGGGTACTGGTGCGCAACGAGATGTTCCGCCGGGTGGAGCTGTGCGCCCTGGAGCACTGGGACGTCCTCGGCGATCTGGACGGCGAGTACGGCTGGGACGCGGACCGCTGGGCGGATGCCATGGACGGCTACTGGGACGAGTACGACGACCTCGGCACCGGCCCGAACGCGCGCGGCCCCAAGATGCTGATCATCGAGGAGGAGGACTCCGCCTGGAAGGTCCGGCAGATCTTCGACGACCCGGAGGGCGACCACGACTGGGGCATCAGCGCCGAGGTCGACCTGTACGGCTCGGACGAGGAGGGCCGGGCGGTGCTGCGGGTGACGGCGGTGGACCGGCTCGGCGGCTGACCCTCCGTCAGGATCGACGCTTGAGTGAACGTCAAAAGGGGCCCGGCGCGCGCCGGGCCCCTTGGCGTTTGTCACATCCACACAAACGGCTGACCCGCCGCGTAGGACAGCGCCCGGGTGGCCTCGTCCAGGTTCGGCTCACCGCCTGAACCGGATGCGGTCGGCGCCGGGGTGGACGGCGCCGGGTTCGAGGAGGCGGTGTCGGCCGGGCGGGCGTCGCCGGGGCGGGAGCTGGTGACGGTCACGTAGTGGCCGACCGCCTCGACCCGGGCCTCGCTGCCCGGCTTGGCGCTGCCGGCGGACGGGGCGGGCGCGATGTTGGTGTCGGCGAGCATGAAGGCGACCACGCCGGGCTTGCCGCGCAGAGTGTCGGCGGCCCTGGCGGCGGCGGCCTGGTCGGCGAAGCGCAGCAGGGTGACGCTGCTGCGCACCGGGTGGTCGACGCCGGTGAAGCTGACGATCAGGTAGGCCTGGCAGCCGCTGTCCTTGAGCAGCTCCTGGGTACGGTCCTGGAGCACCTCGTCGCACTTCTCGCCCTGCCGGATGCCGCCGCGCCGGGCCTTGTAGCCGGCGACCTCGACCGGGCGCTGGGCGGGGAACAGGTTGCCGGCGTTGAGAGCCTCGGGGTCGGTGGTCGGCGGCGGGTTGCCCACCACCGGGGGCGTGCGGGCGGAGTCCTTGGTGGAGGGGCCGAGGCCGGGTATGTAGTCGCCGGGCATCGGGCGGGTGATGATCCATCCGCCGACCGCGACCACGCCCACCATGACGACCCAGCCGACCGCCCGGCGGCCGGTCAGCCGCCGGCCGCGCCTGCTGCGCTCAGTACCGTCGGCACCCTCGGCACCCCCGCCGGTCCGCTGTCCTGCCTGGCCGTCCTGGCCCTCTCCCGGAGTCGGGGTGCGCTCCCCCTGCGTGGTCATGGCGCAGATTCTAAGCACCCCTCGGGTGGCCTGGGTCACTGGGTCGGGGGTTGTGGATCTTCGCCCCGCACGCCCCTTCGCTACCCGCCAGTAACCGCCGTCCCGGGGCCCCGTCAAGCGCGTGACCAGCGCCGACGCCGTGAGTTTCGACACTGTGGCAATCGGCACATCCTTCCGGCGATCTTCTGGCGGGTTTGCTCTGGCGCGATTCGAGCGCCAACAGGCAGGATCGGCCCCATGGATCTGCTCGATACCCTCACCGCCAAGGGCCTGCGCGGCGAAGTCCCGACCCGCGAGGAGGCCCTGGCCGTCCTCGCCACCACCGACGACGAGCTGCTCGACGTGGTCGCCGCGGCCGGCAAGGTGCGCCGCCGCTGGTTCGGCCGCCGGGTCAAGCTCAACTACCTGGTGAACCTCAAGAGCGGACTCTGCCCCGAGGACTGCTCCTACTGCTCCCAGCGGCTGGGGTCCAAGGCCGAGATCCTCAAGTACACCTGGCTCAAGCCGGACCAGGCCGCCGACGCCGCCCGCGCCGGCGTGGCCGGCGGCGCCAAGCGGGTCTGCCTGGTCGCCAGCGGCCGCGGCCCGACGGACCGTGACATCGACCGGGTGACCGACACCATGGCCGCCATCAAGGAGGCCGACCCCGAGGTCGAGATCTGCGTCTGCCTCGGCCTGCTCTCCGACAACCAGGCCGAGCGGCTCAAGGCGGCCGGCGCCGACGCCTACAACCACAACCTCAACACCTCCGAGGGCACCTACGGCGACATCGCCACCACCCACACCTACGCGGACCGGGTGGACACCGTCCAGAAGGCGCACGGCGCCGGCCTGTCCGCCTGCTCCGGCCTGATCGCCGGCATGGGCGAAAGTGACGAGGACCTGGTCGACGTGGTCTTCGCGCTGCGCGAGCTCGGCTCGGACTCCGTCCCGGTCAACTTCCTGATCCCCTTCGAGGGCACCCCGCTCGCCAAGGAGTGGAACCTCACCCCGCAGCGCTGCCTGCGGATCCTCGCGATGGTCCGCTTCGTCAACCCCGACACCGAGGTGCGGATCGCCGGCGGCCGCGAGGTCCACCTGCGCACCATGCAGCCGCTCGGCCTGCACATCGCCAACTCGATCTTCCTCGGCGACTACCTGACCAGTGAGGGCCAGGCCGGCCAGGCCGACCTCGACATGATCAAGGACGCCGGCTTCGAGGTCGAGGGCGCCGGCGAGGCCACCCTGCCGCGCCACCGCGCCGACATCGCCGAGGCGGCCCAGGCCGGCGGCTCCTGCGGCACCGCGGCCTCGGCCTGCGGCAGCGGCGGCGGCTGCGGCCCGTGCGGCGGGCACGCGCACGCCGCGGCCCCCGCCGCCGAGGCCACCATCTCGGAGAGTTCGGAAGGCGACGACGAGCTGCGCAGCGACCTGGTCAAGGTCCGCCGCCGCGGCGCCGGCACCGAACTCGCCCCCAACGCCTGACCCTCCGGAGAGACCTCACCATGTCCCAGCTGTCCGCGGACACGCTGCTCGCCCTCGACCGGGCGCACGTCTGGCACCCGTACGGGCCGATGCCCGGCACCGTCACCCCGTACGTGGTCGAATCCGCCTCGGGCGTCAGACTGCGTCTGGCCGAGCCCGTCGCGGGCGGCCGGCGCGAGCTGGTGGACGGGATGTCGTCCTGGTGGGCGGCGATCCACGGCTACCGGCACCCGGTCCTGGACGAGGCGGTGCGCGAGCAGCTGGGACGGATGAGCCACGTGATGTTCGGCGGGCTCACCCACGAGCCCGCCGTCCGACTGGCGGCGAAGCTGGTCGAGATCACCCCGGAACCGCTGCAGCACGTCTTCCTCGCCGACTCGGGCTCGGTGTCGGTCGAGGTCGCGATGAAGATGTGCCTGCAGTACTGGCAGTCGATCGGCCGCCCGCAGAAGCGTCGCCTGCTGACCTGGCGCGGCGGCTACCACGGCGACACGTTCCACCCGATGTCGGTCTGCGACCCCGACGGCGGGATGCACCACCTGTGGGGCGGGGTGCTCCCCGGGCAGCTCTTCGCCCCGCAGCCGCCGGCCGGCTTCGACGCCCCGCTCGATGCCGAATACGCCCAGCACTTCGAGGCGTTGATGGAACGCCACGCCGACGAGCTGGCCGCCGTCATCGTCGAGCCGGTGGTCCAGGGCGCGGGCGGGATGCAGTTCCACTCCCCCGCCTACCTGCGGATGCTGCGCGAACTCTGCGACCGCTACGGGGTGCTGCTGGTCTTCGACGAGATCGCCACCGGCTTCGGCCGCAGCGGCGCCCTGTTCGCCGCCGACCACGCCGGGGTCTCCCCGGACGTGATGTGCCTGGGCAAGGCCCTCACCGGCGGCTACCTCACGCTGGCCGCCGCCCTGTGCACCAGCGAGATCGCCGACGGCATCAGCCGCGGCGAGATGCCGGTACTCGCCCACGGGCCGACCTTCATGGGCAACCCGCTGGCCTGCGCGGCCGCCAACGCCTCGCTGGAGCTGCTGCTCGGGCAGAACTGGGAGGTCGAGGTCAAGCGCATCGAGACCGGTCTGGTCGAGGGCCTCTCGGCCGCACGCTCGCTTCCCGGCGTACAGGACGTACGGGTCCAGGGAGCCATCGGCGTCGTGCAGTTGGACCACCCGGTGGACGTCTCGGCGGCGACCGAGGCGGCCGCGCGCGAGGGCGTCTGGTTGCGACCCTTCCGGGACCTGATCTACACGATGCCCCCCTACGTGGCGGAGGACGAGGACGTGGCACGGATCGCTGCCGCCGTGACCGCCGCGGCGGTGGCCGGGTGAGCGCGCGCATCCTGTTCGTGACGGGCACCAACACGGACGTCGGCAAGACCGTCGCCACCGCGGCCATCGCCTCGGCGGCGCTGCAGGGCGGCCTGAAGGTCGCCGTCCTCAAGCCCGGACAGACCGGCGTGGCCCCCGGCGAGCCCGGCGACCTGGCCGAAGTCCAGCGCATGGCGGGCGAACTGACGATCCGTGAACTGGTCCGCTACCCCGAACCGCTGGCCCCCGACACCGCCGCCCGGCGGGCCGGGATGCCGTACCTGTCCCCGGCCGCAGTGGCCGAGGCCGTCGCCGAACTGGCCGCCACCCATGACCTGGTGCTGGTCGAGGGCGCGGGCGGGCTCCTGGTCCGCTACGACGACGAGGGCCGCACGCTGGCCGACCAGGCGCGGGCGGTGCGCGCCGCCGGACTGAACGCCGAGGTGCTGCTCGTCGCCTCGGCCGGCCTCGGCACCCTGAACATCGTCGCCCTGTCGGCGGAGGCCCTGGCGGCCCGCGAACTCCCCCTCACCGGCGTCCTCGTCGGCTCCTGGCCCTCCTCCCCCGGCCTCGCCGACCGCTGCAACCTCGCCGACCTGCCGCGCTCGGCCGGCGCCCCGCTGCTCGGCGCCCTGCCGGAACGGGCGGGCGCGGCCGAGGACTTCGCCGCCCTCGCGGTCGCCTCGCTCGCCCCCGAACTGGGCGGCAGCTGGGACGCGGAGCACTTCGCACACGCCCACCGGCCGGAATAGCCCGCGCTTCGCTCGAAGGAGTGACCCCAGCGCCCGAACCCTGGGTCCGGGCGCTACGGGCTCAATACCGTTCCTTCCATGACAGACGGGCTGACCGTGGACGAGGCCCTGCGGGCCTTGGCCGCCCTGGAGGCGGCGTGGAAGGACGACGACGAGGCGCTGTCCGCCCTTGCGGCGGGCGGCGCCGACGAGCGGCCGCTGCCGGCGCTGGTCGCCGCGTACGGCGAGCACGCGATGGACACCCTGATGGCCCTGGCCTTCGGCCTGCGGTCCACCATGAGCGACGAGGAGATCGCCGAACTCTCGGACGCGGTCAGCGCCAACATCGGCGCCCGGATGAGCGCCCTGGTCACCCAGACCCTCAAGGCCTGGGGCACCGTCGCCGCCCCCGACGACCTCAAGGTCACCAAGGTCATCGCCCTCACCGTGATCGACGCGATGCGGGCCGTCACCGAGGAGCCCAGCAAGACCGAAGTCCTGCCCCTGCTGGCCACCTTCCGCACCTACGCCCTCAACGACAACTGAGGGTTCGGGAATTCGGCGCGGGCTTCGAGCCCCTCGAAGCCCGCGCCCCACACCCGGCCGCTTTCCGACCCGGACCTGGCGGGAACACCTGTCGCGATATATCGTGAGTTCCCAGTCGCGCCGCCGACCGCGCCGCGAGGACCTTTCGTCGAGCCCAGGACGGGAAGTATGCCGGGAGAGATCTCGACCGCCGGGATGCGCTCCGGCCACAGCTCACAGCCCGCGATGCGGGCCTCCCATGCGGACCGGGACCGGGTGGTCGACCTGCTGAGTGTCGCGGCGGGCGAAGGCCGGCTGACCTCAGAGGAACTGGACCAACGCCTGGAGGCCGCCCTGTCGGCGCGGACGGTCGGCGAGCTGGCCGAACTCACCACCGACCTACCGCCCATGCCGGTCTTCGCCGGCGGGGTCGCGGCGGAGGCCAAGGACGTCCTCCGGATCGAGCAGAGCTTCAGTCCGGTCGAGCGGGTGGGGCGCTGGGTGGTGCCGCGACGGCTGGAGCTCTGCGTGCAGTGGTGCGAGGTGACACTCGACTTCACGCAGGCGGCGATCACGCATGACACCTTGCAGCTCGACGTGAACATGCAGGGCAAGAACCTGACACTCGTCGTCGGGCCCGGCATCGTGGTCGATACTGATGGACTGAGCCTGGTCTTCGGCAAGCTCAAGGACCATCAAGCTCCGGACCCCGATGCGCCGATCGCGCTACGGGTGGAACTGGTCGGCCAGAAGAGCTTCGGTCGCGTCGTGGTGCGGCAGCCACGGAGGACGGCGGGCCGGTGGCTGCTGAGGAGGCCCGCAGCCCTGCCCCCGGGCGACTGACCTGGCCGCGCGGGTTCGCTGCAGCGAGTCCCTCAACCAGTCGAGTGGCCAGCGGCGTCGAGCGACAGGCTCAGCAACGGAAACGGGCCGCGCGGAGGTGTCCGCGCGGCCCGCTCTCCTACGGGTCCGTCAGAAGCCGACCTTCGGGTCCTGCGCCAGCACGACGGTGGGGCTGAAGTGCTGCATCAGCTCGGTCAGGCTGGCCGTCAGGTCCGCGTGGCTGAAGGACTGGTTGCCGTACGTGGTGCCGTAGTTCTGGTTGTTGGTGGCAGCGGCGCAGTCGCCGTCAGTGCCGATGCTCCCCATCGTCGAGTCGAACAGATTCATCGACGGGCCCGAGGTGAAGAGGTCGTCCAGGGTGGCCGGCCCGTTCGCCGCCAGTTGGCTGTTCGGCGGAATGAAGTTGCTGTCGCCGCTCGCGTGCAGCCGGAAGAAGACCAGCTTGACCTGCGGCGCCTCGTTGAGAGTGTCGACCTCGACCGTCTTGCCCGTGCTGCTCAGCTTGAGCGGGGTCGCGGTCCAGTGGGGGTCGGAGACACCCGCGATCTTCGCGTGCGCGGCCCTGGCCCCGGCGGCGCGGCTCTCCGCGTAGGCGCAGGAGCTCGGATAGTACGGCGTGATCCACGTGTCGTCCGTCGCCTCACCGGCCGTCAGGTACACGGTGACGGAGGGATCCGAGTACTCCCGGCTGATGTCGGGGTTCATGAACAGGATGTCGTCGTCCTGGTGCGCGACGATCTGCATGAACGATTCCGCGACGGGTGAGGAGTCGGCCGCCGCTGTCGGCACTCCTCGGCCGGTTGCCACGGTGGTGAACGCCAGCGCGCCCACCAGTGCGACCCTGGCGGCAGTTCTGATCCGCATCTGGTCTGCAAGTCCCCCGTGAAGGCAGGGGACACCCCATCCCCCGCGAAAGATGATCACTGTGTCCCATGGCGATCATCTTCGTCAAAGCCGGAAGGCAGGCCGGCCGCACCTCGTCAGCGCGGGCTTCGAGCGTCCTCGAAGCCCGCGCTCTCACCGGCGGACCCTCATCCACCCCGCGACGAGTGAGAACCCACCCGTCGAAGCGGCAAGGAAGACGAGAACGAACACCAACGTACTCGCCGCCGGAAGAATGTCGTCAGGAATCGCGAGGACGACGACTCCGGCGAACAAAAAGCTCCCAACCGCGATGACGCCGGAGCCGATTACGGTCGCACACCCCTGCGGAGAATGATGACCAGCCGCTCGATGACGTCCGATCGTGCGGCACCGAGGTCGATCAGGATGACGCCGGTGGCCTTGGCGGATGGTAGCCGGTGGTTGTTACAACTTCCCCGGTTGGAGATAGGCCGGGCGGGCCCAGGCGATCTCGTCGATGGTGAGCCAGGCGGCCTCCGCGACGGCCGTCGGGGTCGTTCCGGCGAAGGTGGCGGTGTCGCGGTTCAGGTGGGACTGGTCGGCGTAGCCGGACTCGGCGGCGACCTGGCTGGGGCGCTGGCCGGCCGCCAGGCGGTGGGCGGCGTGGTCGAAGCGGATGAGCTGGGCGGCCCGCTTCGGGGTGAGGCCGAGCTGGGTGCGGAAGCGTGACCAGAGGCGTTTGCGGCTCCAGCCGGTCTCGGCGGCCAGGTCCTCGATCCGGACCGCGCCGGTGGTGCGCACCAACTTGCCCCAGGCGAAGCGGAGTTCGGGATCGACCGGGCGGCCTGCTTCGTACCGTCGGGCGAGTGCGGTGGCCGCCAGCGCGAAGCGGTCGTCCCAGGACGCGGTGGCGCGCAGCTGTTCCCGGATGCGGGTGGCCTCGCGTCCCCAGAGGTCGTCCAGGGAGACAAGCTCGGCCGGTGAGCCGAGCACGGCGTGGGCGACCAGCGGCGACAGCCGGATCTGGAGGCACTCGATGCCTTGGTTGTGCGTGCGGACGCCGCTGGCGCCGAGGCCGACGACCGCGGTGCCGTGCTGCCGTCCACCGGTGCTGTCCTCGACGGCGAGTATCCCGTCGCCGAAGTCGAGGGCCATGGTGACGGCCGGGTAGGGGACCACGTCCAGGTCGACCGGGGAGGTGGCGTGGTCGCTGAATCCGGCCATGCTGACCCCGCGCAGCGGGCCGGGCAGGGACGGGACGGCGACGTCCCAGAGCGCCGCGGTGGATTGCATGGCCGCAGGCTACGCGACATTCGTCCAAGACGGGGAGGCGCGGTGGCGAGCACGATCGTCCGCACACCCGACCGGAGAGGACCGTTCGTGATGACCGACCCGTACATCGAGGCCGTCGACGGAGCGGTACATCCGACTTCCCTCTGAGCGGTCGGCACTACTCATTTCATTCACTGGAGAACGCTCACATGTCCCGCCGTTCCAGCATCGCCACCCTCACGCTCTCCCTCGCCGTGACGCTCTCCGGCTGCTCGGCCATCGGTTCCGTGACGAACCCGACGGCCGACGCAAGCACCACGGCCAAGGCGGACCTGTTCACCGCGCCGGCCATCGACCAGGCCATCCAGGCGCTGGCCAAGAAGGTGGGCGCATCGCCGATGAAGGTCCTCGAGTTCAACGTGTACTCGAACCTCATCTCGGTCGAAGCCGCCGACCCCGCGAAGCCCAACGAGGTCAACAAGTTCACCTACCGAGACGGGAGCGTCGAGGACCCGCAGCCTGTCAAGCTCACCACCACCGGCAGCAAGGACCCCAGCGCCGCCCTCAAGGAGAACCTCTTCGACAGCACCGAGATCAAGCCCGAGGTGCTTGCCAAGCTGCTCGCCGAGGCGGCCGCCGCGTCGAAGATCGAGGGCGCCAAGACCGGCGGCCTCCTCGTCAAGCGCGATCTGCCGTTCTCGAACGACATCCAGATCCTCGTCAACGTCGACGGCACTCGCGCCGACAAGCAGGTCCGCGCGACGGTGGACGGCAAGATCACCGAAATCGTCTGACGTCACCTCAGGCTCGGTCACCGGGCGCGCACCGACGGACGGCGGCCTGCCCACGGGTGGGCGAGTTCGAGGGTGCGCGCCGCCCGGAGCAACAGGTCCTCGCGCCACGGGGCGGCCACCAGCTGGACGCCCACGGGCAGGCCGGTCGCCTCGTCGTGGTGCAGGGGGACGGAGATCGCGGGCTGGCCGGTCACGTTGAAAACCGAGGTGAACACGCCCATCGGGTAGCTGTTCAGCAGCGGCCGCAGCGGGTTCTCCTCGGTGCCCGTCCCGAAGCTGCCGACCAGCGGCGGGAGGCAGGCCATCGTGGGCGTCACGAGCAGGTCGAACCCGGCCACGAAGCCCTCCACGATCCGGCGGGAGAGCTGCTGGGTCCGCTGCACCGCCTGCGCGTAGGTCCAGGAGTCGACCGACTGGGCGGCCTCGCGCAGGGCGCGGTTGTGCGGCTCGATCCGGTCGGGGTGGGCGAGGGGGACACCGGCGGCGGCGGTGTTCCAGATCGCGGTGAAGGCCGCGACCAACTCCTCGGTCGGGGGTAGCGGCAGACGGGTGTCGACCACGTGGTGGCCGGCTGCTTCGAGGGCCCGCAGGGCGAGGTCGACGGCAGCCACGCAGGCCGGGTCGACGGGGATCCCCTCGACCGGGGAGTCGGTGAGCACGCCGATCCGCAGGCCGGCCGGCGGCTCGGCCGCGGCCAGGGCCGCGAAGGAGCCGGCCGGGGTCGGCTGCGACCACCAGGTGGCCGGGTCGTGCCGGGCAAGCACGTCGAGGGCGGCCGCGGTGTCGGCCACCGAGCGGGTCACCATCCCGCTGGTGGCCAGCCCCTCCACCAGGACGCTCGCGCCGCTGATCCGGCCCCTGGTCGGCTTGAGGCCGACAAGTCCGTTGCAGGAAGCCGGAATTCGGATCGACCCTCCCCCGTCCTCGGCGTGCGCGATCGGCGCCATCCCGGCCGCGACCGCCACGCCCGCCCCGCTCGACGAACCGCCCGGCGTACGGTCCGGCGCCCACGGGTTGCGCGAGATGCCCAGCGTCTCGCTCTCGGTGAAGGGCACCGCGCCGAACTCCGAGGTGGTGGTCTTACCGAGCAGCACGAACCCCGCGTCGACGAACCGCTGCACCACCGGGTCCGACGCCGCCGCCGGGGCCCGTCCGGCTCCGGCGGATCCGTACGTGGTGGGCCAACCCGCCACGTCCAGCAGGTCCTTGACGGGCAGCGGCACGCCGAGGAACGGCGGCAGCTCCTCGGGGGAGGCGGCGTGCACCACGGCATCGGCGGCTGCCGCGGCGGCCTTGCGGACGGCCTCGTCGTCCCGGTGGCAGAAGGCGTTCAGCTCAGGGTCCAGCTCGTCCATCCGCGCGAGGTAGCTGTCGGCCACCTCGACCGGGTTCACCTCCTTCCGCCGGATGGCAGCGGCGAGTTCGACGGCCTCGATGTACGGGTCGGTCATCACGAACGGTCCTCTCCGGTCGGGTGTGCGGACGATCGTGCTCGCCACCGCGCCTCCCCGTCTTGGACGAATGTCGCGTAGCCTGCGGCCATGCAATCCACCGCGGCGCTCTGCGACGTCGCCATCCCGTCCCTGCCCGGCCCGCTGCGCGGGGTCAGCATGGCCGGATTCAGCGACCACGCCACCTCCCCGGTCGACCTGGACGTGGTCCCCTACCCGGCCGTCACCATGGCCCTCGACCTCGGCGACGGGATACTCGCCGTCGAGGACAGCACCGGTGGACGGCAGCACGGCACCGCGGTCGTGCTGTGACCGAGAAGTTCGCCTGGGTGAGTGCGATCAGTCGGATCGCGCTGCTTTCCACATCCACGATGTTCGGCGGGGAAGATCGTCCAGTTCCCCACGGCCGGTGCACCAGAGAAGCACCTGGATGGGATCTCCAGGTGGGGCATCGGGGAACAACCGGTCGAGCACGGCCGCGCACAGCGGTGCCGGCGGCAGCCAGTCCACCGCCAGTCCCTGCGTGATGTCGTGGGTGTGCAGCAAGGTTTCGGCGACCCCCATCGCTGCGAAACCCTCGGGATCGCAGGGTCCCCAGTGCCAAGCTCGCAAGGTCGGGCCGGCTGTGGCCAAGGCGCCGCTGAGGAGCCGGCCGCAGGCGGTGACCGTCTGGAGTACCTCAGTTGGCGAGGCCGTGGGACGGACGGTCAGGTCGAACGGGAGGTAGGAGTCGGTGGGACGTGCTGCCAGCTGGCCGGCGTAGGCCAGCAGGTCGTGCGCGATGTGCGCCGCTGTCTCCCAGCAACTCCATTCCAGGGAACCCGCCGGGACTGTCCAGTCCTCCGCGGCATGAGGGCCCAGTGCCTTCAGTAGCTCTGTCACGGCAGTGTCGACGTCCCGGTAGTCCATGCGGGGCTCCTCGCGAGATTTGTGATGTGCAACTGGGTTGTGCCGGTGCCTCTGTTCACGCTGCTCGGGCTACGGGCCTGCCTCCCCAGCGGATGCCTTTCTCGCTGCGGATGCGGGCGCGTTCCTTGCGGTGGGCCGCGAGGACGTCGGGGTGGCGGGCGTTGGTGTTGCGCCAGCGCAGGCAGCGGTGCAGTTCGCGGGTCTGGACCGTGTGGTTCGGATGATTCGAGTTGGCGAGGGTGAACTGCCGCAGCGGTCCGAAGTGCGCCTCTATCGGGTTCGCCCAGGACGCGTTGGTCGGGGTGAAGCACAGGTGGACGTTGTTGTTCTTCGCCCAGCGGAGGATCTTCTTGCCGTTGTGGGCGGAGAGGTTGTCCAGGATCACGTGGACCGGGGCGCCGTCCGTCACGGCGGCGGCCTCGGCGTCGGTGAGCGGAAGGATGGTGACGTAGGAGGCGTCATCGCCGCCCGCCCAGTCGGTGAACTCGGTCCGGATCCAGGCAGAGCGCTGCCCGCAGGCCAGGCAGCGCCGGACCGAGACCGTGAAGTGCGAGTCCTGGACGACCGCCGTCTCGTGCGCGAAGCCCTCGCGCTGACGCCCCCACACCTTTTGCGCGTCCTCGCCGTAGCAGGCCGCGCAGCCGAACCCCGTGCCCGGCTCGTCCATCTCGTCCACTCCCCCGTTCCGCGACCCCGAGTCGTGGCTCCCGCGCAGGAAGTCGGCGGGCCCGACTTCCTGCGCGGCGGTCATCGTGCCATGGACCGGGAGACATCCCGTGCGTTCGCAGCCAACTGCGGGTCTGTCAGTTCCTCGTGCCCGACGACACCCGCACGCTCGGCGAGGGCCAGGATCGTCGCGACGAACCCTCGGAGAGCGCGCGGACGACACCGTGATTGGTCCGCTGGTACCAGGCCGGCAGCGCGCGGACGAACACCGCAGTGCGCGGCAGGGCCGGCCCGAAGCGGCGGCCGAGCACCTCCAGGCAGGCGCGGTGAACCTCGGCGAGCCAGGTGAGGGTGTCCGTCATGGCGGTCATCATGCCGTACGGACGCTGCCCGCTACGCCGGGCGGGTGGCCCCGATCTGCAGCAGGGTCGGCGTCCGGCGGCGCGGCATGCCCCGGTACGGGCAGTGCACCGCGTCCTCGTCTCCGGCCGCCCAGCCCCGCACCCACGGCGCCAGCGAGCCGTCGTCGATCCGCAGGGTGCCGTCCGGCAGCAGTCGGCCGACGGTGTTGGCGGGGTCGGACAGTGCCACCGTGCACTTGGCGACGGTGCCGTCGGCCCGGATCACCAGGGAGTTGGGGCGCGCGGCGTAGCAGACCTCAAAGCCGTCGGCGCGCGGCGCCGGAAGGCCCTGGTACGCGATGGCCGTGAGCCGGTCGAGGGTGTCGCGACGGGCTTGCGACGAGAGGATCTCCATCGTGCCGTCGTTCGCCCCGCCCAGCCGCTCCACCGGCTTGAGGTGCAGCGTGAAGCGCTCGTCCCGAAGGAAGGTGTCGCGCAACCGCGCCAGGAAGTCGGGCATCAGCGGCAGGTTGGCGGGGGTCAGGTGGACCCTCAGCAGCACGTCGACCGGCAGGCCGCCGTCCCTGATCGCCAGCAGGTTGCGCCAGATCCGGTCGAACGAGCCGTGGCCGTCCGCGCGGAGCCTGGTGGTGTCGTGCGCGGCAGCCGGGCCGTCCAGGGAGATCTGGTACTGCCCGACACCGAGGGCCGCGAGGTCACGGACGGCCTCGGCGTCGAGCAGATAGCCGTTGGTGGTCATGTTGGCGCGGTAGTCGAAGCCCGTCGGCCCTGCGGCCGACTCCGCGGCGTGGGCCGAGACTTCCTCGACGATGCCGCGTGCCAGCATCGGCTCCCCGCCGAACCAGGAGAGGTCCAGGCGCCGCAGACCGGCCGCGCGCCGGTCGATCAGCCGCTTGAGGGCAGTGACCGTGGCCTCGCCCATCCGCCCGACGCTGAAGTCCTCGTAGCAGTAGGTGCAGCGGAAGTTGCACTGCTCGGTGGGGAGGACGATCAGGTGCAGGATCTCGTTCGTCAGGGACGCCGCGAGCTGCTCCTGGAACGCCGGGGAGGTGCTCCGCCGCGTGCCGGGCGCGGTGGGGGTCTGCGTCATGGGTGTCGGTCCTCCTTGGACGAGGCCGTCCGGCTAGACCGCGAGGGGGCTGCCGCAGCCCTTGACGAGGTTGGGGCAGTTGTTGGTGACCCAGCCGCCGTGCGTCGGGGGGTCGATGGGAATGTTGCCGTCCGAGGGCGCGAACTGGGCCAGCTCTGGTGACAGGACGACGATGCGGCCTTGCTCGTCCAGTCGGACGTCGATGCCGCTCTTGCCGGGCTGCGGAGTGCTCATGGGGACTCTCCTTGCAGAGGATGTGCGGAGGATGGTTGCGCAGAACGCGCGAGGGCAGGCGCCCTCGTCGCGCCGACGACTCTTCCGCACCCCATCGACCTCTGCCACTCCTGGCGGGCCGCTCGGACGACGGGCCCTGGACCGCCGGCGCGGCTAGCCCGCCCGCGCGACCTCCGGGTTGTCGAGCAGCAGGTCGCGCCCGACCTCGCTGAGCGCGTGCCGGACCCGCTTGCCCTCCCGCTGGGTGGTGATCAGCCCGGCGGCGCGCAGGGCGGCGGCGTGCGCGGAGGCGGAGGGCGGGGTGATGCCGAGCAGCCGGGCGAGTTCGGTGGTGGAGCAGGGGCCGCCCTCGATGGCGCGCAGGGCGCGGGCGCGGGCGGGGCCCAGGACGGCGGTGAGGCCGTCGGCGGTCGGGGGCGTCGGCTTCGCCGTGGCGGCGCCCCGGGAACCGAGCGGGTGGACCAGCAGGCTCTGGCGGCCTTCGGCCACCAGCAGGCCGATGCCGTTCTGCACGAAGTAGTTGGGGCGCAGCTCCAGCCCGCGCCCGCCCAGCGTGAAGTCGCCCGACCAGTCGCCGAGGGAGCACTCCAGCACTCCTTCGTCGCGCCAGCGCGCGTTCGGGTGCAGCGAGTCGAGCATCGCGCCGATGCCGGCGCGGGCCGTGGTGCGGGCGCGCTCGGCGATGTCGGCCTCCAGCTGGCGGCGGATCTCCGGCCAGTCGGCGGCCAGGCAGGTGCGGAACAGGGCCCAGGCGCCGTCGGTGATCCGGCGCAGGCCGCGGGTGCCGTCGTCGCGCAACCGGGCGAGTGTGGCGGGCAGTTCGGCCTCGCTGCCGTACATGGCGAGGTCCTGCTCGAAGGTCTGCTGGGTGACGGCGAGGACGGCGTCGAGTTCGTCGGTGAGCTGGCGGCGGGCGGCCTCGAGGTCCGCGCCCATGAAGTTGGGGACGCCGGCGGTGCTGGCGTTGACCAGGTCGAGGAAGGGGGCGGCACGGTGCGGGACGTGCCGCCGGATCTCCCGCCACCAGCGGTCGCGCCGCAGTCCGAGGCACTCGTGCACACCTTGCCGGGCGGTGCCGGTCAGCAGGTGGTCGAGCGGTGAGACGGCGAAGCGGGTGTTGGCGAGGTCCGCGACACCGAACCTGAGTGCGAGCACGAACTCTCCCCGATTCCCCGCAACGCCCTGACCTGGCGCTTTCTTGACCTTTAGGCCCAGAGGCTAATGCATGGCCGCCCGCCCGCCGCGGTTGGCATCCTTCCCGGGGTCGGCGCTCCGGGGCCCCCACCACGAGGGGAGTGGGGGCCCCGGGACAATTCGTTCCGTAAACCGAACGAAGGAGCTCGGGCGCCGAACCGGGGCCGGTCAGTGCCCGTGGCCCAGCCGGTCACTGTCCGTGGCCCGGCGCCGGCTGTTCGGCCTCCTCGGCCAGATGCAGCCGCTGCTCGGCCCGGTGCTCCAGCAGGAGCACCGAGCGCACCGATCCGCCGTCCAGGGCGGTGTAGGAGTGCGGCAGCGAGGCGTCGAAGCCGACGTAGTCGCCCGGGCCGAGCTCGACCTCGCAGCGGCCCGCCCGGACGCGCAGCAGGCCGGCCTGGACGATGGTGTGCTCAGTGCCGGTGTGACCGCCGGAGATCTGGGTGCCGTCGGTGCGCACCTGCTGGTCATAGACCTCGAACACCGTGTCCCCGGCCTCGATTCGGCGCAGCGGGCGCAGATCGACGCCGCGTCCGCTCAGCACCTCGGCGTCGGCGGCCCGCACCACGGTCACCTCGCCGGAGGGCTGTCGCTCGACCAGGTCGGAGATCGGCACGCCGAGCACCCGGGAGAGCCCGAGCACGGTCTCCAGGGTCGGGTTCCCGGCGCCGGACTCCAGCTGGGAGAGGGTCGCCTTGCCGATGCCCGCGCGCCGGGACAGCTCGGACAGCGACAGCCCCCGCTGTGCCCGGACCCGCTTCAGGTTGGCGGCGAGGAGGCCCCGTACCGACCCCTCGGAGTTGTTCACGCTCGACCTCTTCTCTTCGGACCCTGTTCGATATACCGTACAAAACGCTTGTTACGTACCAGGCAGGTCAGCGTAGCCAAGCGCACCGCACCCCCGCCCTCATCTGGAGAGTCCGCAGTGACCGAGCCCACCGAGCCCATCAAGTACCGGAAGAACGGTCTCACCCGCGGGGTGACCGAGGAACTCGCCGAGAACATGAAGCAGGGCTGGGCCGACACCGAGCGCCACGGTCTGGAGCCGATCCCGCAGGCCCCGCACACCGGGCGCCGCCGGGCCGCGCTGTCCGCCGCCTTCCCCGGCGAGCTGCTGGTCGTCCCGTCCGGCAACCCCAAGGTGCGGGCCAATGACACCGACTACCCGTTCCGCCCGTCCTCCGACTACGTCTACCTGACCGGCGACCAGTCCCAGGACGGCGTGCTGGTGCTGGAGCCCACCGGGGCGAGCGGCCACCGGGCCGTGGTCTACCTGCGCGGCCGCTCCCGGACCGACAACGGCGAGTTCTGGCTGGACGGCCACGGCGAGCTGTGGGACGGCCGCCGCGACAGCCTGATCGAGAGCGAGCAGCTGCTCGGCCTGCCCTGCCGGGACGTGCGCACCGTGCGCGCCGACCTGGCGGCGGCCGCCGGCCCGGTGCGGGTGCTGCGCGGGCACGACGCGGGGGTGGAGGCGGCGCTCCGCGACCGGACGGATGCCGAGCAGGACGCCGAGTTCGAGGTCTTCCTCTCCGGACTGCGCCTGGTCAAGGACGAGTTCGAGATCGCCGAGCTGCGCTTCGCCTGCGACGCGACCGCGCGCGGCTTCGAGGACGTGGTGCGCGTCCTCGGCACCGACACCGAGACGCCGGAGCGGCTGATCGAGGGCACCTTCTTCCTCCGGGCCCGGATCGAGGGCAACGACGTCGGCTACAGCACCATCGCCGCGGCCGGTCCGCACGCCACCACCCTGCACTGGGTGCGCAACACCGGCCAGGCCCGCCCCGGCGACCTGTTGCTGCTCGACGCGGGCGTGGAGACCAACAACCTCTACACCGCCGACGTGACCCGCACCCTGCCGGTCTCCGGCCGCTTCACGGACCTCCAGCGCAAGGTCTACGACGCGGTGTTCTCCGCCCAGGAGGCCGGCATCGCCGCGGTCCGGCCCGGCGCGGACTTCCGCGACTTCCACCACGCCGCGCAGCGCGAGCTCGCCGAACACCTCACCTCCTGGGGCCTGTTCGGCGACCTGACCGCCGACAAGGTGTACGAGCTGGGCCTGCACCGCCGCTTCACCCTGGCCGGCACCGGCCACATGCTGGGCATCGACGTCCACGACTGCGCCCACTCGCGCACCGAGGAGCACGTCGACGGGCAGCTGCTGCCGGGCATGGTGCTCACCGTCGAGCCGGGCATCTACTTCCAGCCCAACGACCTGACGGTGCCGGAGGAGTACCGGGGCATCGGGGTGCGGATCGAGGACGACATCCTGGTCACCGAGGACGGCAACGAGAACCTCTCCGCCGCCCTCCCCCGCCGCTCGGACGAGGTCGAGGCCTGGCTGGCCGGGCTGCGCGGCTGACGCCGACAGCAGTACGGCACGCGTGCGGCACCCGGGACGCACCGTCCCGGGTGCCGCACCCACGGGGCTACTTCAGCTTGCCCAGCGCCTTGACCATCCGCTGAACGGCGCCCACGACCTCCTCGGCCGGGCGGGCGGTGAAGCAGAGCCGGTAGAAGCCCGGGACCGGGTTGTACATCACGCCGCCGGGCAGCAGGCTCACCTCAGTGGGCCTGGCGGCGAGGTAGCGGAACAGCCACTCCTCGTCCGGGTCGAGCCCGTCCGGCCCGATGACCGGCAGTTCGATGTGGTCATGGTCCGCGCGCCTGCCGAGGTACTCGGTCAGGTCGAGCCAGAAGAACATCGCGGAGTTGTCCCCGTCCCGGTGGACGTACTTGATCCCCGCCTTGTCCAGTGCGTCCTTGACGGCGCGGAAGCTGTCGCTGAGCAGCCCGGGGTACTTCTTCATCGCGTACGTCGTGTACCGCTCGCCGTTGTGGTGGGCGCTGAGCAACTCCCCGATGACGTAGGTCTTCAGCGAGTCGAACGGGGTGAACCACGGAAACTGGCGGGTGCGCTCGGCCGGATCGTTGCTGCCCAGCATGATCCGGTGCACCGCCGGGTTCTTGGAGACGACGAAGCCGGTGCGGAAGCCGGACAGCCCGAAGTCCTTGGCGAAGCCCCACACCACGTGGATCCGGTCGGCGAAGCCCGAGTACGCCCGCAGGGTCACCGCGCTGGTGAACGGCGTCTTGGCGGTGTCGAGTTGGGAGTGGCAGTAGATCTCGTCCGAGATGATGTGCATGTCGGTGTAGGCCATCACCCAGGCGTAGATCTCTTCGAGCAGCTTCTTGTCGTAGTTGACGCCCAGCGGGTTGTGCGGGTTGGTGAGGACGAGCAGCCGCGGACGGTGGCCGGCCTTCTGCCGCGCCTCGTAGGTCTCGACGAGCCGGTCCAGGGTGAGCCGGTACCGGTCCTTGCCCTCGGTTGGCAGGTTCACCGGGACGCACTTCAGCTTGGGCCGCTCCTCGAAGGACCAGTTGAAGCCCTGCCAGTACGGCGCCGGGATCAGCACCTCGTCCTTCGGCTTGAGCGCCGGCGTGCCCGTGCCCTTGCGCATCAGCCCGAAGGCGATGCACTCCAGCGCGGAGGAGACCCCGGCGCAGCCGAAGACGTCGTTCTCCGCGACGGCGCGGCCGAACGCCTGGCCGAGCAGGTCCGCGACCTGCCGGCGCAGCTGCGGGATGCCGGCCGGGGCCATGTACTGGATGTTCCGCTCGGGGATCAGCCGTATCTTCTTGAAGACGTCCGCGTCCATCGACTGCTGGTACAGCAGGACGTTCTCCGCGACGGACAGGTTGATCGCGGTGTCCGGCGCCAGGTGCTGGTGGTAGAAGGCGAGGGCCTGCTCGAAGTCGGTCAGGCCGGCGAGGACGTCGGCGGCCGCATCGGGCGCCGCGAGCTTGAGGTCGTTCTCGGTCATGGTCATGGTGGTCCCCTGTCGGGTGGGCGGGTTCGATCACGTGACGGAACGTAGTCGTACGCACACGCGTCGTCCTCAGCGGACCACGCCCCGAGGACGGCCGCCAGCGCGCGGCGGCCGTCCGAATGGGAACGCTCAGGCGGGCAACGGCTTGACCCAGCGGCTCCACTGCGGTTCGGGCCGGTAGCCCGCGGCCTGCCAGGTGCGGTGGCCGAGGGCGTTGTCGTCCAGCACCATGGCGTCGGCCCGGCGGCCGCCGAGCGCGGCGAAGCGCTCCTCGGCGGCGGCCAGCAGCGCGGCGCCGATGCCCCGGCGGCGGTGCTCGGGGTCGACGGCGAGGCGGTAGAGGTGGCAGCGCCAGCCGTCCCAGCCGGCGATCACGGTGCCGAGCGGGGTCTTCGGGTCGTCGGCCGGGGTGGCGACGATCAGGCAGTCCGGGTCCCGGGCGAGCAGCGCCGCCACGCCCGCCTCGTCGTCGGTGATGCTGGCGCCCTTGGCGGCCCTCGCCCAGAGGGCGAGCAGGGCGGGGATCTCGTCGGGGGTGGCGGTGCGCAGCGCTATCCGTGCGGGCAGAGCGGTCTGTTCGGTCATGACGGCCTGTCTAGCAGTCTGATTCGTCGCGCTGCCGGGAATTCCGGCTCCTGGACGGTCAGCCCAGGCGCCACACCGTGGTGGTCTTCACCGCCGTGTCCTCCAGGTCCGCCACCACCGGCACCTGGTAGGCCGCCACCGCCGTGAACCGCTCCCGCGGCAGGTAGGCCCGCCCCGGGTCCCCGACGATCACGGTGGCCCCGCGCGCCGCGGCCCGTTCCAGGAACGGCAGGAACCGCGCGGCCATGGCCCGTTCGTAGAACACGTCCCCGGCCAGCACCACCTCGGCCGGCGCGCCGTCCCCGTCCACCAGGTCCACCAGCGCGCCGTCCACCCGCACGCCGTTGGCCTCGGCGTTCAGGCCGATCGCGGCCACCGCGTAGGCGTCGATCTCGGCCGCCCGAACGGACGTGGCGCCGCGCAGCGCGGCCGCCACCCCGACCAGTCCGGACCCGGCCGCGATGTCCAGCACCGCGCGCCCGTCGACCAGTTCGGGGTGGTCCAGGACGTAGCGCGCGACCGCCACCCCGCCGGCCCAGGCGAACGCCCAGAACGGCGGCGGCAGTCCGACCTCGCCGCGCTCGCGCTCGGTGGTCTCCCACAGGGCGATCGCCTCCTGCGCCATGTGGAGGCGGATCTCGGGCACGAAGGGGACGGGCGACAGCGCGGTCTCCCGCCGGATGAAGGCGAGGTCGGCGTCCACCTGAAGAGTTCGCAGCTCAGTCGGCATGCCCGCAGCATAGGGCCACGGCGGCGGACCGATGCCCGACCGGCGGCCTTCAGGTTGGCCCCTCTCCTCAGGGTCCGGGAAGCTCCGGGCCGCATCACAGTCCGGGAAGCTCCGGGCCGCATCACGATCCGGATACGCCGAACGGGGTCGCGGCTGGACGTCCCACGGGATGGCCGTCTACATTTCTGTAGACGTCGGAGGCGCACGGCATCACCCCCCGGACAGCCGTGCGCCTCCGACCTCCTGTCGGCTACCGCGGCGCTCGTCGGCGTCCCACCGGCTCAACCGCGCTCGTCGACCACCCGCTTGATCTTCCCGACCGAGCGCTCCAGCGTGTACGGCTCCACCACCTCGGCCGCGACCGTCACGCCCACGCCGTCCTTCACCGCGCGGACGATGGCCGCCCGCGCCGCCTCCCGCTGCTCGGCCGGCGCCTCCGGGCGGGCCTCCACCCGCACCGTCATGTGGTCCAGCCGCCCCTGCCGGGTCAGCCGCAGCTGGAAGTGCGGGGCGACGCCCGGGGTGCGCAGCAGGATCTCCTCGATCTGGGTCGGGAAGACGTTCACCCCGCGCAGGATGATCATGTCGTCGCTGCGCCCGGTGACCTTCTCCATCCGCCGGAAGGACGGCCGCGCGGTGCCGGGCAGCAGCCGGCTGAGGTCGCGGGTGCGGTAGCGGATGACCGGCAGGGCCTCCTTGGTGAGCGAGGTGAAGACCAGCTCGCCGCCCTCGCCCTCCGGCAGCACCTGGTCGGTGAAGGGGTCGACGACCTCCGGGTAGAAGTGGTCCTCCCAGATGTGCAGTCCGTCCTTGGTCTCCACGCACTCCTGGGCGATGCCGGGGCCGACCACCTCGGAGAGGCCGTAGATGTCGACGGCGTGCAGGTCGAGCCGGTCCTCGATCTCGCGCCGCATCTCCTCGGTCCAGGGCTCGGCGCCGAAGATGCCGACCTTCAGCGAGCTGGCTCGCGGGTCGACGCCCTGCTTCTCGAACTCGTCCAGCAGGGTCAGCAGGTAGGACGGGGTGACCATGATGATCTCGGGCCGGAAGTCCTGGATCAGCTGGACCTGGCGGGCGGTCATGCCGCCGGAGGCCGGGATGACGGTGCAGCCGGCCCGCTCGGCGCCGTAGTGCGCACCCAGCCCCCCGGTGAACAGCCCGTAGCCGTAGGCGATGTGCACCTTGTCGCCGGGCCGGCCGCCGGCCGCTCGGATCGAGCGGGCGACCACGTCGGCCCACATGGACAGGTCGTTCTCGGTGTAGCCGACCACGGTCGGGCGCCCGGTGGTGCCGCTGGAGGCGTGGATCCGGCGGACCCGCTCCATCGGGACGGCGAACATGCCGAAGGGGTAGCCCTCGCGCAGGTCGGCCTTGGTGGTGAAGGGGAAGCGGGCGAGGTCGTCCAGGGTGCGGCAGTCCTCAGGGCGCACGCCGGCCGCGTCGAACTTGCGGCGGTAGAGCTCGACGTTGTCGTACGCGTGCCGCAGGGTGGCCCGGAGCCGGTCGAGCTGGTTGGCGCGCAGTTCGTCGACGCTCATCCGCTCCCCGGCGTCCAGGAGTGCGGGTGGAATCGGCTCCCCCAGACGTCGACGCGGGTCGGGTGCGCTGGCGGTCATCGTCGCTCCTTCGCAGGTCGGCCGATCCGGGAGGCCCAACCGATCGTTCGGTCAGGGCAAGCCCAGGCCAAGTAATCCAGCACCCGAACCACCTGTCAAGGGATCGCGCAAGGGTCCCGGAATGTGAAGTTCCGGCACCTTCGTACCGGGATCGCTCCACCCGCTTGGCTGGCCAATATGAAAATCATTACGGAATTTTGACCCGTAGGCGGCCGCTTCCGGCCCGGACGCATGGTTCAGTAGTGCGGCTTCTCCCCTGCACCCCGGAGTGATCACCTTGGCCTCGACTCCTGCGCTGGTCAGCGCGCTGCGCGAGCTCGGCGACCGGCCCGCCGTCGTCGCCGACGGGCGCGCGATCAGCGGCATCGGCCTGCTGCTCGGCGTCTCCCCGCCGGGCGGCCTGCCCCGGGCCCTCGCCGAACGCGTCGCCGAGCACGCCGCGCTGCCGCCCTCCGCCGCCCGCACCGCCGAACAGCGGCTCCGGCACTGGGCGGGCGTCCTCGGCCCGCCGCCGATCCGGCACACCGTGCTGCACCCCGCCACCGACCTCGCCGTCGAACTCGCCCTGGCCACCCTGCTGGCCGGCGGCACCGTGCACTGCGCCGACCCCGAACAGCGGGCCGACGAGCAGCTCGCCGCCCTCGCCGCCAACGGCACCACCCACCTCAGCCTGCCCTCCGCCCTGCTCTGGCGGCTCAGCCGGCAGCCCGGCCTCACCAAGCACGACCTCAGCGCGCTGCGGCTGGTCCTGCACGTCGGACCCGAGCCCCGCCAGGACGACGTGTACGCCGCCGTCGACGCGCTCGGCGCCGTCCTCGCCCACGTCCGCGCCCCGCACAGCCAGGCCGAGGCCGCCGACCGCCGGCTGCGCGCCGACGCGCAGGCCGCCACCGCCGCCGCCTGGAAGCACAGCATCGGCGTCACCGCCGAGCAGGTCACCGAGTTCGGCGCCCACCTCGACCGGGCCGTCCTCACCTCGCTGCTGCACGCCCTCCAGCAGGCCGGCGTCCTCACCGACCCCGCGCACGGCTGCTCCGAGCCCGAGCTCCTCGCCACCGCCCTGGTCACCCCCGCCCAGCGCCCCCGGGTCGGCCGCTGGCTGGACGCCCTCGCCCGGCACGGCCTGATCGCCTGCCAGGACGGCGGCGCCCAGGGCCCGACCTTCCACGGCGCGCCCGAACTCACCGCCGCCGAGGTCCGCGACGCCTGGCGCCCCGCCGTCGAGGCCTGGGCCGACGGGCTCGGCCCGGCCGCCGCCCTCGACCGGGCACGGCGCGGCGCGCTGCGGCTGCCCCGGCTGATCACCGGCGAGGAGGCGCCCCGTCCGGCCGCCGCCCCGGTCCGCTGGGCCGCCTCCCGCGGCTACCTCGGCGCCGCCGTCGGCGCCCTGGTGCGCGGCACCGCCGAGGCCCACGACGGGACGGAGCCGCTGCGGGTGCTCGAACTCGACCGCGACGGCGCCGAGACCGCGATCACCCGCGCCCTGGCCGCCCGCCCCCGGCAGAACGCCGAGCACCACCTCGCCCCCGACGGCGGCCGCTACGACGTCGTGGTCGCCACCGCGACCGGACGGCCCGAGGAGGAGGTCCCGGCCCTGGTCGACCTGCTCTCCCCCGGCGGACGGCTGCTGCTGCTCGCGCCCACCGTCGAACAACTCGACGTGCTGATCACCGGCGACGCGCGCGGCCTGACCGCCCACCCGGCCGAACGCTGGCGGACCGCGCTCACCGCGGCCGGCTGCCCGACCGTGCTCACGCTGCCGGAGGACGGGCACCCGATGGGGCTGCTGGGACAGCGGCTGTTCGCCGCCCGAGTGGACTGACGCCGAGCCACGGCTGCCGAGCCGCGGCTACCATCAGGCCCATGGTCGCTTCCGTGCGCTCGATCCGCTCCCGGGCCTCACTGGGCTCGATCGCCTCCGTCGGTTCCATCGGCTCGCTGCTGTCGATCGGCTCGGTCGGCTCGGTGCTCTCCGTCGGGTCGGTCGGCAGCGTGCTGTCGATCGGCTCGGCCGGCTCGGTCTTCAGCGCGCTGTCGGCGTGCTCCTGGCTGAGCGTCGGCTCGCTGCTGTCGGTGCGCTCGCGCTGGTCGGTACGGGGACTCCGGGCGGTGCGCTCCTTCCGGGCGCTGCGCCCGGCCGGGCCGTGCGGTCAGCTGGTGGGCAGGGGGCCGCGCCCGGGTCGCGGGCCGTCCGGGAGCGGGCGGTGACGGTCCGGCACCCGGATGCGGGCGACCCGTGAGCGACTCGTGAAGCCCGGATCACACGCCACCACCCGATCCGTACCATTTCGATACCGAAGCCCGGATGAGCTGCGGGAATCCTCGCCCCGCAGGGCGGTCCCCGGGTAGGCTCCGGCATGTCCTCCGGGCCCTCGCGCGGGCGGCCCTCGCGCCGCCCGTGCCGCGTTCCGGGGGCACCTCCCCGCGGGCCATTCGGTGGGCTCCGCGCACTCGACACCGCGCGCCAGGGCAGTCGCGCGAACGGCGAAGGGCATCGCATTGGCGGATCGGCTCACCGGAGGAGACTCCTCGCTGCTGCGGCGGATCAACGCCGCGGTCACCCTTCGGGCGCTGCGGGCCGGCCACTCCGTGACCCTCACTCAGCTCGTCGGCGAGACCGGGCTCTCCCGGCCGACCGTCGAGGGCGTGATCGAGGGTCTGGTCGAGACCGGACTGGTGGCCGAGGTCGAACAGCCCCGCGAGGACGGCCAGTCGGGCACCGGCCGCCGCGGCCGCCCGGCCCGCTGGTTCCGCTTCCGCGCCGAGGCCGGGCACATCCTCGGCATCGAGATCGGTGTGCACGACATCCGGGTCATCCTCGCCGACCTCACCGGCGAGGTGGTGGGCAGTCACTTCAAGCCGGTGGACGAGACCCTGGACGCCGAGGACCGGCTCTCCGCCGTCCGCACCGCCGTCGCCGAGGTGCTGCGCAAGGCCGGGATCTCCCGGGACAACCTGTGGGCCGTCGGCATCGGCACCCCTGGCATCGTGGACCGCGAGGGCACCGTCCAGCTCGGCACCGCGATGCCCGGCTGGACCGGCCTGGACCTCGGCGCCCGGCTGCGGCGCTCGTTCCGCTGCCCGGTCCTGATCGAGAACGACGCCAACCTCGCCGCCATCGCCGAGCACTGGCAGGGCGCGGCACTCGGCGCCGACGACGTGGTCTTCGTGATGGCGGGCCTGAGCCCCGGCGCCGGCTCGCTGATCAACGGCAAGCTGCACCGCGGCTACGGCGGCGCGGCCGGCGAGATCGGCGCGCTGCACCTGCTCGGCCAGGAGGTCACCCCGGAGAGGCTGCTCTCCACCACCGGCAAGCCGCTCAACCCGCTGGACGAGGCGGCGGTCGCCCGGGTGCTGCGGCTGGCCCGGGAGGGCGACGAGGTGGCCAAGGTCGCCATGGACCGCTTCCTGACCCGCCTGGTGCAGGGCGTCGCGGCGCTGGTGCTGGCCATCGACCCGCAGCTGGTGGTGATCGGCGGCTGGGCCGCCGGACTGGACGGCGTGCTGGAGCCGCTGCGCGAGCGGCTGGCCCAGTTCACCCTGCGCGCCCCCGAGGTGGCGCTGGCGGCGCTGGGTTCGGAGGTCGTCGCGATGGGTGCCCTGCGGGTCGCCCTGGACCACGTCGAGGACCAGCTCTTCGCCGTCGACCCGCCCCGTCTCTGACCGGCTCCGGGCCCGGACCCCCTACCCCCTCAACGGCAACGGCAACGGCAACGGCAACGGCCCGGACGCCACTTGGGCGCCCGGGCCGTTGCCCGAGGGTGTCGGGAAATGGTTCAGGAGGCGGTGCGGACCTCGGCCGCCGCGCCGACCGGGGTGACCTCGACCAGGCCGGCCTCGCCGAAGGTCAGCTTGCAGGTGTCCGCCCGGTAGGTGGCGACGGCGAGCGCCACCAGCCGGCCCGCCGAGGCGTACTGGGTGGTCATGACCAGCACCGGGGTGCCCGGGGGGCGCTCCAGCAGCAGGGCCTCCTCGGCCTCGGCGACACCGAGCTCGACGGCGCGGGACTCGCCGTCCACCTCCAGTCGCTCCAGCTGGCGCAGCACCGAACGGGCGCGGTCGCTCTCGGCCCGGAAGCCCGGCAGGTGCGGCAGCGCGGAGGCCGGGACGTGCAGCGACTCGCAGGCCATCGCACGGCCCTCGACCAGTCGGACCCGACGGACGGTGTGCACGGTGGCGCCCTCGGCGATGCCCAGGTTCTTGGCCAGCTGCGCGGAGGCGGGGGCGGTGGCGCAGTCGACCGTGCGCCAGGCCTGGCTACGGCCGGCGCCGGGCCAGCCCTCCTCCTGCCGGTTCACCGGGACGCCGACCCGCGGGGCGGCGATCAGGGTGCCGATCCCCCGGCGGCGGACCAGGCGGCCCTCCAGCTCCAGCTGGTCGAGCGCCTGTCGAAGCGTGGCCCGGGCCACCCCGAAGCGGGCGGCGAGCTCGCGCTCGTTCGGCAGGATCTGGCCGGTGGAGAACTCCGAGTCGATGGCCCGCAGCAGCACCGTGCGCAGGTGCCAGTACTTCGGTTCCGGCACCGACGAAAGCTGTCCTGTCGTTCCCACCGTGTCCTCCACCCTGCTTCTGTCCGCCCTGACGAGGAGGGCGGATCCCCGGCCCGCTGCCCGCTGTTGCGGCAGGTGGGAGAGCGGGCCTTTATCCGTCCTTCTTTATTAAAGGTCCTTGCAGTAAGCGACCCTAGGTGTTGCGTCCGGAGATGGTCAAGACCAATGGCGCAGCTCGATGCGGCCGTCGCGGAGGTTCATGCCGCGTTCACGACAGCTGTTTTCCGGCGGCCCGACACCGCCTGCGGCAGCGCGTCACGCTTCGGCGCGGGCGAGGCCAGTCGGTAGGCTGCCCGGGTGATCGTGGTGACGAGTGTGAATGTGAACGGAATCCGGGCGGCGGCCAAGAAGGGCTTCGTCGAATGGCTGGCCGGAACCGAGGCGGACGTGATCTGCCTCCAGGAGGTGCGCTCCGAGCCCGGGCAGCTGCCCGTCGAACTGCGCGACCTGGACGGCTGGCACGCGGTCTGGGCCCCCTCCGTCACCAAGGGCCGGGCCGGCGTCGCCGTCCTCTCCCGCCAGGAGCCGCAGCGCACCGTCATCGGATTCGGGTCGGAGGAATTCGACAATTCGGGCAGGTACGTCGAAATCGACCTGCCTGGCCTGACCATCGCCAGCCTCTACCTTCCCTCCGGCGAAGTCGGCACCGAGCGCCAGGACGAGAAGGAACGCTTCATGGCGGAATTCCTCGACCACCTCACCGCCCTGCGCGCCCGCGCCGCCGCCGACGGCCGCGAGGTCGTGGTCTGCGGCGACTGGAACATCGCCCACCGCCCCGAGGACCTCAAGAACTGGAAGGCCAACCAGAAGTCCGCCGGCTTCCTCCCCGAGGAACGCGCCTGGCTCTCCCGCGTCTACGACGAGGCCGGCTACGTCGACGTCGTCCGCGCTCTCCACCCCGACCGCACCGGCCCCTACTCCTGGTGGTCCTACCGCGGCCGCGCCTTCGACAACGACTCCGGCTGGCGGATCGACCTGCATTGTACAACGCCCGGCATCGCCGCCAGGGCGGTCGAGGCCTACGTCGAGCGAGCCGCCACCCATGCCGAGCGCTGGTCCGACCACGCCCCCGTCACCGTGGTGTACAACCACGACTTCTGACCGCCCACCGGGCTGGCGAGGCCGCCCGTGCGCCGTAGGAGCCCTGGGCGGGGAGAGCAACCGCTCGCCGCCCAGAGCTCCTGACTTTCCGATCGCGTGAAGCGCACCGCCCGGCCGCACCCAGACCGGGCCGGCGTCGCCGTCCTCGCCGTGCCGGGCGGATCACCCTGCGGCGGCGGGGCGCACACCGGGACCTTCATCATCGTCAAGAAGACCGTCGGATCACCCCGGCGTCGGCGGGGAGCACCCGCCGAGAGCGAGAGCGGTCGTGGGACCCAGGCGGATCACCCCCGCGTCGGCGGGGAGCACCTCTACAACAGCAGAGTGGCCCCAGCGTGATGCGGATCACCCCCGCGTCGGCGGGGAGCACTTCTCCTGGCCCGCCCTCGCGAAGTTGATCACCGGATCACCCCCGCGTCGGCGGGGAGCACTGTCGGCAACGGGTGAAACGAGGGCCACGGACGGCGGATCAAAAGCGGGTCACTGCGTGATCTCTTGATCATCCTGACTTCACAGGTTCTGGAGTCAGGAGGGAAGAGGTGATCGGGGTGGAGGACTGGGCTGAGATCCGGCGGCTGCATCGCGCGGAGGGGTTGTCGGCGCGGGCTGTGGCCCGGCATCTGGGGATCTCCCGGGGCACTGTGGCGCGGGCCCTGGCCTCGGACCGGCCGCCGGTCCGACGACGACGAGATCCTCGCCGCGCTCGCCCTGGTCGAGGCCGACTGGGTGCGCGACCTCCCGGGCCGGCTGGACTGCGCACTCGGGGTCGGCGGCCTCGAACTCGACGCGGCCCAGGCCCAGCAGCTCACCCTCGCCCGGGTCCACCTTGCCAACCCCCACACGCTGATCCTCGACGAGGCGACCTCCCTGCTGGACCCGACCACGGCGCGGCAGGCCGAGCGGGCCATGGCCGCCGTGCGCTCGGACCGGACGGTCATCTCCATCGCCCACCGGCTGCAGACCGCCCACGACGCGGACCGCGTCGCCGTCATGGAGTCGGGCCGCATCGTCGAGCTGGGCACCCACGACGACCTGGTCGCCGCCGGCGGGTCCTACGCGGCACTGTGGCGATCATGGAACGGGGAGGGCTGACTCCCCCGCCACCGCACGCCACCAGGAACGCCTCCCGTGTCCACGGGGGGCGTTCCTGCCGTTCCGCCCCGAACCGCCAGCCCCGCACCGCAGTGAAAGGACCCTCGCCATGGCCTCGCCCACCGCGCAGCCGACCGGCGCTGCCGGCAAGTTCACGCTGGTCTGCGTGCTCTGCCGAGCCGAGTTCGCGCCCGCTCCCGTCTACCGATGTCCCTCGTGTTCGGGCGCGCTCGAACCCCGGTACGCCGCCCTGGCAACCGCCACCCGCCACGACCACGCGGACCCGGAGCAGGCGTACTTCGACTTCCTGCCGCTCGTCTCCCGCGGCTTCCTCGACTCCGGGATCACCGTGCGGACGCCCTGCCGCCCGGCGCCTCGGCTGGGCGAGGCCATCGGCGTGCCCGGACTGTGGATCAAGGACGAGTCCCAGCAGCCCTGCCCTTACCGAGAACCTCATCCGGCCTGGTGGGAGGCAGGGTACACAAGCGCCGACCTCGTCAGTCGGATAGGCGCTCTGGCAGAGCCGACGAGCTCCGCGACATGATGATCGACCGTGCTGCTACGACTGGCGTACCTGGGTGTGACGAACGCGTTCGCGTTGCTGCGGCTGCTGCCGATGAGCGACCGTGAGAAGGACGTGGAGATCCTGGCTCTGCGCCATCAGATCAGCGTTCTGGAGCGGCAGCTGAGCGGCCAGCGGGTCCGCTTCGTAGCAAGCGAGCGGGCAGTCCTGGCCGCGCTGCTGCAGGGACTGCCGACGCAGGTGCTGCGTCGGATGCGGTTGCTGGTGCGGCCCGACACCGTACTGCGCTGGCACCGTGACCTGGTCGCCCGCCGTCACGCTGCCCGGTCCCGGCCGAAGCGCCCAGGCCGACCGCGCACCGTGCGCTCCATCCGCGCCCTGGTCCTGCGCCTGGCCGCAGAGAATCCGGAGTGGGGATACCGGCGCCTGCACGGCGAGCTGCTCGTCCTCGGGGTGAAAGTGGCCGCGTCCACGGTGTGGGAAATCCTGAAGGAGGCCGGTATACCACCGGCACCCGAGCGGACCTCCAACACCTGGGCCGACTTCCTGCGCTCCCAAGCGGACGCACTCCTCGCCTGCGACTTCTTCGAAACGGTCACCCTGTCCGGAGCCCGCCTGTACGTGCTCGCGGTCATCGAGCACGCCAACCGACGAATCCGGGTCCTCGGCGCCACCGCACATCCGACCGCATCCTGGGTGACGCAGGCCGCAAAGAACCTCGTCATGGACCTCGAAGACGCCAGCTCCCGGCCGCGCTACATGAATCCGGGACCGGGACGGAAAGTTCCCCGAACTGTTCAACGCCGTCCTCGCCGACGCGGGGATCCAGGTCGTCCTCAGCGGCGTCCGGATCCCCCGCATGAACTCCCTCATGGAGCGCTGGGTACAGACCTGCCGCCGAGAGCTGCTGGACCGGACCCTGATCTGGAACGAACGGCACCTACTCCACGCCCTACGGGAGTTCGAGAAGTTCTACAACTCTCACAGGCCGCACCAGGGCATCGCGAACGACCGACCCCTCTGCGCCCTTCCCCGGCCGATCGACAACCCGGAGCAGATCGCCCGCCTCGACATACGCCGAACCGACCGACTCGGCGGCCTCCTCCACGAATACCAACATGCAGCCTGAACAGGGCGGATGACATTTTCGGCAAGCGCAGCGTCGCCGACTCCGCCTGCACCAGGTGCGACACCTTGCCCGTATCCCCGTGCGTGTCCGAGACACGCGAACCCACCACCGCCCGAACCGGCGCCGAAGCCGTCATGATGCTCACAGGAGGCCCCCTACCGCCCAGGCCAGCAGACACCCTCGGACACTTCACACTCGAACGGGTGGACCTTTTTCAAAAAGGCGTCTATCCGCTGGAGGATTGACCTCATCGTGTCCACCAGGAATCTCGCCGACAAGGCCGTAGAAGCCTACGTCGAGCGGGCGGCCACCCACGCCGACCGCTGGTCCGACCACGCACCCGTCACCGCCGTGTTCGATCTCGGCTAACTGGCTGACAATCAGCGATAGTTATTAGCAGCGCTGAGAGGCAGCCGGAGGCCCATAAATCCAGCCGTGCCAGAATTCCCTCTCATCTGCAGGCCGACGCGACACCGACCTCAAGCTCCAGCGGACTTACCCGCTGGAGCGTTTTACAAAGTGAGTCGATCGCCGGTTCCGATAACATTGTCAACACTCCAGCGCCCTGGGGCCGGAGGCGGCCATCTTCGATTCGACGGCACCCTGGTCGAAACCAGCACCGTCAACACCGACGCCGTCCGCGCCAGCTTCGCCGACCTCAGCCTCGCAGTGCCCGAGCCGTGGCTGCGCGAGGCTCCGCTGGCCGACCTCACGGCCCTGCGCGAGCGGCTGCGCTGCGACCTGGACCTCCAGCTGTCCAACGGGGACGTCACCGGCCCGGTGGTGCACAACACCGCGTCCGTGAGCTCGAACAGGGCATCCGCCCGCAACGTCAAGCACTCGTACAGCTCACGGCGAAACCGGCCGGCGAGCTCACCGCGGCAGTCGTCACCGCCCTGGCCGTCGCCGTCCTCCTCGTTCAGGACGCAACCGTCGCCGCCCGAGCCGCCGTACGGCACTGGCCCGTCCTCGTGGCTCTTGCCGCCGCGGGTCTCGTCGGCGTGGCAGTGTGGCGGGCGCAGCGCCTCACCACCGGCCGGGCGCGCGTGGCGCGGCTGGCCGGCCTGCGGCCGAGCCTGGGCGGCATCGACGGACTGGATGACCGGGAGTTCGAGTCCGCGCTGCGGGACCTGTTGGCCCGTGACGGCTGGACGGCGCGGCAAGTGGGCCGACAGGGCGACCAGGCCGCCGACGTGATCGGTCAACACCCGTGGCTGGGCCGGATCGTGGTGCCGGCGAAGCACACCAAGGTCGGCAGGAAGGTCGGCTCCCAGGTGATGTACCAGGTCAAAGGCACCGCCGGCCCCGTCCACGGCGCCGACATCGCGATGGTGGTCACCAACGGCTCCTTCACCCGCGACGCCAAGGTCTGGGGCGACAAGCACCACATGCACTGGGTCGGCCGCGACCGCCTCCGCGTGTGGGCCGAACACGGCGTCGCCCTCCACGAACTGCTGCGCCTGCCCGTCCGCAATCCCAGGCGCCGGCTTGGGGACCGCTCGCGCCCCCGGCTCCTGAACAGCGGTCAACTGTCCGCTGCACCGGGGCCGTGCAGGATGCGGCGGTGAGTTCCTCGGCGATGAGCGGGGAGGCGTGCAGACCGTCGCGCTGGGTGCCGGTCGCCGGCCGGAGCCCGGGACGGGCGGGGACGCCGAGCAGCGGGCGCCCGTCCAGACCGACGGGGCGGTTGCCGTGGTAGAAGTGCGCCACCCCGGACCGGCCAGCCCATGGCTGTACAGAGGTTGTCTCCGCACTGGCGAGGTGCGGACACGAAGTGCCGATCGAGATCCAGCTCGACCGGCACTTCGTGGGGTCCGCGCTCGGGGGCGGGGTCGTCGGAGCGGCCCGCGCCGGCAGTTCAGGAGCGGGTGCGGCCGCAGGTCACACGCGGACCGGCAGGCGGGCTGCTCCGCGCAGGCTGAGCAGGCCGTTCCACTCGACCTCGCCGTCCAGGCTCAGGCCGGGGAAGCGGCGGACCAGTTCGCCGATGGCCACCCAGCCTTCGATGCGGGCCAGCGCCGCACCGATGCACATGTGCATGCCGCTGCCGAAGGACAGGTGGCGGCGGGCGTTCTCGCGGTCGATGCGCAGTTCTGCCGCGTCGGGCCCGAAGAAGTCCTCGTCGCGGTTGGCCGCGGCCAGGCTGGCGAGGATGAAGGAGCCCGGGGGGATCTCGTACCCGCCGACTTGGTAGGGCTCAAGGGTGATCCGCCTGCTGTTGTGCACGGGCGAGTCGTACCGCAGGAACTCCTCGATCGCGTTCTGCTCCAGTTCGGGCTTGGCGCGCAGCAGTTCCAGCTGGTCCGGGTTGCGCAGCAGGGCGAGGGCGCCGCCGGAGAGGAGGTTGACGGTCGTCTCGTGACCTGCGATGTAGAGCATGGCGACCTGGGCGATCAGCTCGTCGTGGCTGAGGCTCTCGCCGTCTTCCTCGGCCGTGATGAGCGCGCTGAGCAGGTCGTCGCCGAGATTGCCGCGCTTCCAGGAGACGGCCTCGCCGACCATCTCGAAGATCTCCGCGTCGGCCGCCTCCACGGCCCGCATCACCTCGGGGTCGGTGGTCGGTTCGACGGAGCGCATCAGCATGCTGGTGAGCTCCTTCAGCCGCTTGTTGTCCGTGGGAGGCATGCCGAGCATCCGCGCGATCACCGTGAACGGCAGGGGGAACGCGAGCGCCTCGACCAGGTCGCCGCCGCCGGCCTCGGCGATCCCGTCGAGGGCGTCGTCGACGAGGGAGCGGATCTGCGGCTCCATGGCGTTGATCGCGCGCATGGTGAACGCCGCGCTGACCAGCTTGCGCAGCCGGGTGTGGTCCGGCGGGTCCCGGTCGAGCAGGGCGAGCCCCTTCAGCCTCGGGTCGTCCGTGACACCGGCGTTCGTGTAGGCGTCGCGGAACGGTCCGGGCGCGACGTGACGCTGCTCGACGGAGAGCCCGGACCGGACCAGCGCGAGCACGTCCTCGTACCGGGAGAGCATCCAGAAGCCGCCCGGGTGCTCGTGAACCGGCGCGTGCCTGCGCACCTCCGCGTAGTGCGGGTAGGGGTCCGCCATGAAGTCCGGCGTGAACGGGTTGAATATCACTGGCGGGTTCTGCGGTTCTTCGGTCATCGTCCTGCGTCGTCCTGTTCCGTGGTTCCTGTGGTCACTTGCCGTGCTGGTTCGGGTTCTGCTGGAAGGTCCGCAGCCGAGTGGCGAGGAGAGCGGCTGCGCCGTCCATGAGGGTGTCGGAGATGCTCTCGACCGTGCGGTTGCGCCAGGGCTGCAGCTCGGTCCCGGCGACCGCGTGGTTGAACGCGCCCATGGCCGGCCCGCAGTGGACGAGGTAGTCCACCGTGGACGCGCCGTCTCCGGTCACGGCCAGTCGGAGTCCGCGTGCGAAGTACTCGCGGAACAGCGCGGCCATGTCCGCCTTTGGGTCCGGGCCTGCTGCCACGGGCGGGGGCTGCTCGCCACCGAGGTACCGCTCGAGCACCCGGGTCCGGGTGCTCTGGTCGATCTCGGCGAACGAGGTGTGCCGTTGCCAAAGATCGTACAGCCGGGCGGCGCGGGCCGGGAAGAACTGGCCGAGCTTCAGATAGCTTGCCCGTGACCCGAGTTCGAACTGCTCACCCCACGGGGCGAGGTCGACGTCGTACTCGCGCGCCTCCTGCAGGAGGTCCTTCACCCGGTCGCTGGTGGCCGCCTCCACCGAGCACTGGTTGACCGATCCGGTGAGCACGAAGTCGGCGCCGAGCACGAAGGCCGCGGCAGCCGCCTCCGGGCTGCCGATCCCGCCGGCGCAGCCGACGTGCACCGGCGGCCGGCCGGGCAGGGCGGCCGCGTCGCGCAGCCTGAGCACCTGCGGAAGCACCGTCAGCGGCTCGGCCGTGCCGTGCAGCCAGCCGCCGTTCCCCTCGACGCACAGGTCGTCCGCCATCGGGCGGGACTCCGCCGCGGCGGCCTCCTGCGGCGTCACCGCGCCGGCCGCGAGCAACCGCGCGACCAGGCGCTGCGGCGGCGGCGCCAGGAACTCGGCGGCGGTGTCGGTCCTGGAGACCTTCGCCAGGATCCGGCCGCCCTTGAGTCGGAACCGGACCAGGTTCTCGGTGATCAGGGAGAAGCCGGAGGCCTCCACCAGCGCGACGCCGTGCCTGAGCAGCAGGTCGACCAGGGCCGCCTCCTCCTCGGGGGCACCGTGCCGATGGAGCAGGTTGACGCCGAAGGCACCGCCGAGCCCCAGGTCGTTGCAGAGGACGCGCAGTTGACGGTCCACCTCGTCCAGGCGGAGCCCGCCGACCCCGAGGAATCCGAGCAGGCCGGCCTTCGCCGCGGAGCGCAGCAGTGCCTCGCTGCTGACCCCGCCGTACATCGAGCCGACCAAGTAGGACCGGCGCAGGCCGTACCGTTCACGGAAGGTCGCGGCGCCGAGCGAGTCGGCACTGATCAGCCGAGCACCGGCCCCGGCAACCGCCGGTGCGGCCGACGGCGACGGCACGGCGGTCGGCACGGCAACTGGCGCGGTGGCCGGGCTCGCCGCGAGCGGCCCGGAGCCCGCCTTGATGCGCTGCACCAGCTTGCCGAGCACCTGGCCGGGGCCGAGCTCGACGAACTCGAAGTCGCCGTGCGCCATCAGCTTGCGCACGGTCTCGGTCCAGCGGACCGGTGCGGCGATCTGCGCCACCAGCCGTTCCTTGACCAGCCCGGGCGGATACGGCTCGGCGTCGACATTGGCGATCACCGGGATCCGCGGCGGGTGCAGCGTGAATCCGTCGAGGTAGGCGGCGAACTCCTGGGCCGTGCCGCGCATGTAGCGCGAGTGCAGCGGCGCGCTGACGTGGAGCCGGACCGCCCGCGCGCCGATGGCCTCGAATGCGGCACAGGCCGCGTCGATCTGCTCGGGCGGGCCGGAGACGACGAACTGGTCCATGGCGTTGTAGTTGGCCAGGTCCAGGCCGGCGAAGTCGGGACCTGCGAGCACCCGCGTGACGGTCTTCTCGTCGGTTCCGATGATCGCGGCCATCGCACCACCACCGGCCCCAGCCATCAGCCGACCGCGCTGCTGCACCAGCCGCAGCCCGGTCTCGAAGTCGAAGACGCCGGCCGCGAACAGCGCCGCGTACTCGCCGAGGCTGTGCCCGACGAGGTAGTCCGGCGGCACCGGGTCCTGGGCGGCCCGGTCCAGGTAGCTCAGCGCGCCGACCACGTAGAGGGCGGGCTGGGTGAACTCGGTCCGGCCGAGTCGGCGCTGCGGATCGCGGACGCACAACTCCTCGATCGAGTAGCCGAGCACCCGGTCCGCCGTCGCGGTCTGCTCCGGGAACCGCTCGAACAGCTCCCGGCCCATCCCGCGCCGTTGCGAACCCTGCCCGGGGAATCCGTAGACCTTCATACCGGGTACCTTTCTCGGCCGCTCGCGGGCGGCACGTTGCCGGGCGTTCTCGAACAGCCTGACATCCTGTTCGAACGGGCTGAGCAGCGGCATCGACTCCCACTCGCCCTCCCGCGGGAGGATGTTGCGGACGAAGTTGTGCAGGCTGCCCGAGGGACCGAGGTCGAGGTAGCAGAATTCACCGCGGTCCCCCAGGTCGGCCATGGCCCGCTCGAAGTCGATCGGCTGACGGGCGACCCGGTAGAAGTGCTCGGCCGTCACCCGGGTCACCGGCCGGCCGTCCACGCAGGACACCCAGGGGATCCGCGGCGGCCCCAGCGTCACGTGGTCGAACCCGCTGCGGCACTCCTCCAGCACCTGGTCGACCAGGTGGGAGTGGAAGCCGTACTCGACCGGCAGGCGCAGGTGCACCACGTCGGCGGCGAGCAGGGCCGCCTCGGCCCGGGCCAGGGCCTCCTCGGTGCCCGCGACCACGAAGTTGCCCGGATAGTTGCGGGCCGCGAGCTCGCACTCGCGCAACTCGGGGACCAGCTCCAGCGTCTCCGGCCCGGCCAGCACGGCCAGCATCCCGCCCGGTGGACCGGCGCGCAGCGCGTCGGCCTGCCGCGCCAGCAGCCGCAGGCAGTCGAACGGATCGAGGCTGCCCGCGACGACGGCCGCCGCGTACTCGCCGAGGCTGGACCCGAGGACGTAGTCGGGCTCGACGCCCTCCGCCCGCAGGGCCTCCGCCAGGGCCAGCTCGATCATGACGATCCCCGGATGGGTGATCCGGGTGTCGACCAGGGGGTGGCTGCGCCGCTTGCCCGGGTCGAAGATGCGCGCCAGCACCGACTCGCCGAGTTCCTCGGCGACCGCCGCGTCGTAGCGCCGCAGGGCTGTGCGGAACACCTCGTTGGCCTCGTACAGCTCCTTGCCCATCCCGTAGTACTGCGAGCCCTGCCCGGAGAACATGAACACGACGGGCAGGGATCCGGCCGCGGCCGGGCCCGGGGACGACACCGGCCCGGTCATCGGTAGGTGTCCCAGAACAGGCCCCCGGCCGCAGCCGCGGGTTCAACGGTTCCTCGGATGACGACCCTCCGGTTCAGCTCGGGTTCGGGCAGCGGCTCCCTGACCGGACCGTGGCCGACCGGTGCGGGAGCAAGCAGCAGATGGGCGTTGGTGCCGCCGTCGGCGAAACAGTTGATCGCGGCGAGCCCGGCGTCCTCGGGCCACGGCTGCGGCTCCCTCGGGAAGTACAGCGGCGAGGCGGCGAGGTCGAAGTGCTCCAGCGGAACCTGCCCGGAGCGGAACGGCACCTGCTCCCGGTGGTCCAGCATCAGGACCACCTTGATGAACGCGGCCATCCCCTCCGCGGCCAGCGGGTGGCCGATGTTCGGCTTGATCGAGCCCAGCGCGAGCGGCTGGGCGGAGCCGGTTCGGTAGACCGCCTCCACCGCCCGCAGTTCCAGCAGGTCGGTGATGGTCGATCCGGAGCCGTTGGCCTCCAACCAGCCGACCTCCTGCGCGCGGTGGCCACTGGCCACCAAGGCCTCGGTCATGACCTCCCGGTGCGCCTGGGGATTGGGCGTGGCCGGGCCGGCGGTCCGGCCGTCGTTGTTGGTCGCGACGGCCTTGAGCACGGCGAGCACCCGGTCCCCGTCGGCCTCGGCCCTGGCCAGCGGCTTCAGCAGGACCGCACCCACGCCCTCGCCCAGGATCAGCCCGGCTGCCCGCTGGTCGAACAGGTGGAAGTCGGCACCCGGGTTGAGCAGGCCGCGCAGGCCGAAGACCTCGTAGGGCCGGTCGGTACCGAGCAGGCTCACCCCGGCGACCACGGCCGACTCGACGGCACCCGCGCGCAGCGCCTGGACGGCCATCTCCATCGCCACCAGGGCGGAGGAGCAAGCGGTGTCGACCACCAGGCTCGGGCCCCGGAAGTCGAAGAACTGCGAGATGTTGGCGGACAGGTAGTTCTGGCCGGTGGCCACCACCGGGTTCTTCGCCCCGGCCACCCGCGCCCGGTCCGGCACGTGGGCCGTCCGGCCGCCGACGTACACCCCGATCCGACGGCCCTTGAGCTCGGCCGGCCGGTAGCCGGCGTGGTGCACTGCCCGGTTGACCTCCTCGAGCAGCAATAGCGCCTGCGGGTCCATGGCCGCGACGTCCGCCTCGGACAGCAGGAACGACTCGGCGTCGAAGCGGAGCACCTCGTCCAGCAGTCCGGCGTGGTAGCCGATCGGTCGCCCGAAGCGCTGCTCGGGGATCGGCCGCAGCGCTGAACGGCCATGCCGCAGCAGCTCCCAGTACTCGCTCGCGGACCCGGCGCCGGGGAACCTGCAGGACAGGCCGACCACCGCGATGTCGCCGGTGGTGCCGCCCGACTGCGGCACCGGCAGTGCGACGGGGACCGGCGTGGCCTCGGCCGGGGTCGGCCGGGTGTCCGACGCGGCGCCGCCGGGCGTGGCGGGGCCGAAGGCCCTGAGTAGTTCCTCCTGGTGCTCATCGGCGAGGTACCGCGCGAACTCGTCCGCGGTCGGGTGCTCCAGCAGCGCCGACGGGTCGACCGACACGTCGAGCAACCTTCCCGTGTCCTGGACCAGTTGGCTGACCAGGATCGAGTCGATGCCGTAGTCGTGGATCGGCACGTCGCCGGTCAACTTGGCGCGGTCGAAATGGAGTTCCTCCGCCACCCGGTCGAGCAGCCACGAGGCCGCCGCGTCGACGGCGCTGCCGAGGGCGCCGGACCCGGCCGCCACGACCGGGCCCGCAACGGCGGGTGCCGGCACGGCGGGCGTCGGTACAGCAGGCGTCGGTACAGCAGGCGTCGGCGCGGCGGGCGCCGGCGGGGCGGAATCCAGTCGGCGGTCCGTCAACCGCTCGGGCCGCCAGTCGGCGTCCGGTCGGGGCAGCGCGGGCAGGACGACCCGGGCACCGCTCGCCAGCGCCCGCTCCAGCAGCTCCAAGCCCTGCTCATCGGTCAGCGCGGCCAGCCCGGAAGCCTGGTAGGCGGCGGTGCGCGCCTCCCCCATCCCGGTGTCCTTCCAGCTCGGCCACTCCACGCTGACCAGCGGCAACCCGTGCGGCCGGGCCTCGGCCACGGCGTCCAGGTAGGCGTTGGCCAGCGCGTAGTCGCTCTGCCCGACCGCGAGCGCCGGAATCGCCGCGGCCACCGACGAGTACAGCACGAACATGCTCAACGGCTCGTCCCGGAAGCACTCCACGAGAGCGTCGAGGCCCAGGACCTTCGGGCCGATCACCCGGTCCATGCCGGCCTGCGGCTTCCGCACGAACGCGGGATTCTCGAAGTCGGTGAACCCGGCGCTGTGGACTACCGCGCCGACCGGGCCCAGCCTGCGCCTGACCTCGGCCAGGGTCTTGGCCAGCGCCTCCTTCTCCTCCAACGCCACGGCGAGGACCTCCAGTTCGATCCCCTGGTCCGCCAACTCGGCGAGCGGGCGCAGCTTGCGGCCGAGCGGGGTGTCCGCGGCAATGTGCGCGGTCCACTCCTCCCGGGGCGGCAGCTCCTCGCGACCGGTGAGGACGACCTTGCGCACGCCGTGCCGGGCAACGAAGTGACGCGCCGTCAGCAGGCCGATGCCGCGGGTGCCACCGGTCACCCAGAGCACGTGGTCGGCCGGGAACCGTGGTGCGGCGGACCGGCCGTTCGGCAGTTCCCGCAGCTCGGCCCGGTGCCGGACGCCGTCGCGGTAGGCGATCTCGGCCGGCTCGTCGGTGCTGCCGAGCTCGTCAGCCACCCAGCGGCACAGCTGCTCGTCCGAGGTGTTCCACTCGATGCCCACGTGGCGCGAGCGCAGGTGGCGGTACTCGCTCTGGAGCATCCGGTACAGGCCCACCCGGGCCGCGCCGCGGAGACCGGCCGAGCCCTCGGCGTCGGAGGCCGCGCCGCGGGAGACCAGCAGGGCGCAGAGCCCGCGCCGGCCCCGGTCGACCAGGTGCTGCAGCCAGCTCAGCCAGTCGGGCAGCAGGTCGTGCGCGGGGGGCGTCGCCGGGTCGGCGCAGCCGGCCAGGTCGACCACGGCGTCGAACCGGTCCCAGCGGGTGCCGGGGTCGGCGAGGTCGGCGGTGAGTCGGGCGGTGTCGAGAACCTCGACGGCCGGCAGCACGGCGGCGAGCCGCGCGGCCAGGGCCTCAGTGCCGGGCACCGTCAGCACGGCGGTGCGGCCCGGCAGGTCAGCGCGCCCGGCGGGCTCGGCGGGGGCCCACTGCCTGGTCAGCAGCAGCCCGCGTGAACCGCAGTCCGCGTCCAGGGCGGCCAGCTCGGCGTCGGCGGCGGCCAGCCAGACCCGCTCACCGTCGAACGGGTAGCCGGGCAGCGCCACCCGGCCGGGCAGTTCCCCGTCGTGCAGGGCCGACCAGTCGACCTGCCGGCCCGTGGTCCAGGCGGCGGCGTACGCCGCCGGGTCGGCCGGCAGCCGGTCGCCCGGGAGCGGCTTGCGCGGGTCGACCACCCCGGACCAGCTGCCGGCCGGCGCGCCTCCGGTGGCGAACTCGTCCAGCCGGGCGGCCAGCTCGGTGAGGTCGTGGAAGAGCACCGCGAAGCGGTGCGCCATGGCCTCGCGCCCCCGCTGCAGGGTCCAGGCGACCTGTTCCGGCGCCGCCCCCGCCCCTTCCGCGCGCAGGTGCGCCGCGAGGCGGCGGGCCTGCGTGGCGAGCCGGCCGCCGTCCCGGGCGGAGAGCACCGCCAGCTGCGGACCGACCGGGACGGCCGTCTGCCGCGGCTCGGCGACGTACTCCTGGAGGATGACGTGGGCGTTGGTGCCGCCCGCGCCGAAGGAGCTGACTCCCGCGGTCCTGGGCTGCGGCGTGCCGTCCGCACCCAGGCGGCGCGGCCAGGGCGCCAGCTCCCTCTGGACGCGGAACGGGGTCGCCGTGAAGTCGATGTTCGGGTTCAGCCGGTCCGCGTGCAGTGAGGGGGCCAGCTCACCGTGGCGCATCTGCAGTAGCACCTTGGTGACCGCCGCGATCCCGGCCGCCGACTCGGCGTGTCCGATGTTGGACTTGACCGAGCCGATCGGAAGCCGCTGCGGCAGGTCGTCCTGGAAGGCACGCAGCATGCCGGTGATCTCGACCGGGTCGCCGAGTGCGGTGCCGGTGCCGTGCGCCTCGATGTAGTCGAGGTCGCCCGGGCGCATCCCGGCACGGTCGAGCGCGGCCCGCACCAGGTCGCCCTGCGCCCTGGGATTGGGCACGTTGAACCCCCGCCCCGTACCGCCGTGGTTGACCGCCGAGGCCTTGACCACCGCCAGGATCCGGTCGCCGTCGGCGAGTGCGGCGTCGAGGCGCTTGAGCAGGACCGCGCCGGACCCCTCGGCCGGCACGTAGCCGGTGCCGCCCTCGCCGAAGCTGCGGCACCGCCCGTCCTCGGCGAGGAACCCGCGCCACGCCAGTTGCAGGTACTTCGCCGGGTGGCTGGTGATGTTGACCCCGCCGGCAACCGCCACGTCGCAGTCGCCGTTGCGGATGGCCAGGCAGGCCTGGTGGATGGTGACCAGCGCGGAGGAGCACATGGTGTCCACGCCCACGCTGGGCCCGGAGAAGTCGAAGAAGTACGACACCCGGTTGGCCACCGAGGCGAAGGACGAGTGCGGGGGCAGGCCCTCGCCGCGCAGCGCCTCCTGGACTCCGTACAGCTGGTACTGGCCGTACATCATGCCGACGAACACTCCGGTGCGGGAGCCGCGCAGTTGCTCACGGGTGTACCCGGCGTCCTCCAGGAGGTGCCAGGTGGTCTCCAGGAACACCCGTTCCTGGGGGTCCGTGTGCTCGGCCTCGATCTGCGACATCCGGAAGAACAGCGGGTCGAAGCGGTCGGCGCCGCGGACGAAACCGCCCCACTTGCCGTACGTCCGTCCGGTCGCCGACTTATCCGGGTCGTAGAACCTGTCGTGGTTCCACCGGTCGGCCGGCACCTCCTCGATGCTGTCCCGGCCGGCCCGCAGGTTGCGCCAGAACTCGTCCACGTCGTCGGCCTGCGGGTAACGGCCCGCGACTCCGATGATCGCGATGTCGCCGCTGCCACCGGCGGGCCGCGCCGGTTCGACGGCGGCCGGGGTGACGACTGCTGCGGCAACGGGCTCGTCCTCGGCGCGGGCCGGGGCGCCGACCACGGATCCCGCGTCGGATCCGACCTCGGACTCGGACTCGGACTCGGTGAACGCGTCCGGGTACTCGGCCAGCAGATGCTCCGCCAGCTCGCTGACCGTCACGTACTCGAACAACAGCGTCTTCGACAGCGGGCCGAAGCGCTCCTCTAGCCGCCGGGTCGCGCTCAGCGTGATCAGCGAGTCCAGGCCGTAGTTGTCGAACGACTCCGTGAGGGCGATCTCCTCCTCGGGGAGCTTCAGCTCCTCCGCCATCAGCCCGAGCACCAGCTGCTCGGCCCGGGCACGCGCGTCCGGTCGGACCCGGGGTACGGCGGCCTGCCGGGCGGCGGCCGGGAGCTCCGGTTCGGGCGCCGCCGCGTTGAGCGCGGCGAGGATCCGGACCGGGTCGCCCGGGGCGAGCAGCAACCGCGGCGCGGAACCGGCCAGCGCGCGATCGAGCGCGTCCAGCGCCGATCGGGTCCGCAGCGGGCGGATGCCGAGCTCGCGGGTCATGTACTCGGTGCCGGCGGCGTCCGTGCGCATGGCGCCGTCGGCCCAGACCGGCCAGGCGGCGGCGAGGGTGCGGCCCTGCCGTGCCCCCTTGCGGCGCTGCTGCTCCCGCCGGTCCGCGAAGTGGTCGAGGAAGGCGTTGGCGAAGGCGTAGTCGGTCTGGCCGACGTTCCCGAAGGCCGCCGCCGCGGAGGACAGCAGCACGAAGTAGTCCAGCGGGTCGTCCCGGGTCGCGTCGTCCAGCAGCACCGTCCCGTGCACCTTGGCGGCGAGCACCGCCGCCGCGTCCGTGCGGTCCTTCCGGAGCAGCAGGCCGTCCCTGAGCACTCCCGCGGCGTGCAGCACCCCGCTCACCCCGCCGTGCACCCGGCGGGCCTCGGTGAGCAGCGCGCGCACCGCGTCCGGGTCGGCCACGTCGGCCTGCACCACACGGGCCCCGATGGCCTCGATCCGGGCCCGGGCCGCAGGGCTTGGAGCGGTCCTGGAGGTCAGCACGATCCCGCCACCGGTGACCCCGGCGGCGCGCCGGACGGCGGTGATGTGCTCCGCGAACAGCAGGCCCAGCGCGCCGGTGCCACCGGTGATCAGGTGGGCTCCCGGGCCGCTGAACACCGGCTCGCCGGCGGGCGGCAGGCTCACCCGGCGCCACGCCCGGCGGCTCCTCACCCCGTCGTCGGTCCGCGCCTCGGGCTCGCCCTGGACACCGAGCTCGGCGACCACCGCGTCGGCGAGCGAGCCGCCCGCGACGGCCAGCGCGGAGAAGTCGACCGCCGGGTGCTCCCTGCGCACCGAACGGGCGAAGGCGGCCATCGCCGGGTGGGCCGGCGAGTCGGCCGGATCCCGGTGCACGTACAGGTAGCGCAGGGCGCCGCGCCGCTCCCGCTGCCAGGTCTGCAGGAAGGCCACGGCCGTGTGGAAGCCGTGCTCGACCGCGCTGCCGGGCTCGCCGTCCTCGCCGGCCAGGTGCACCACGTGGCGGACCGCTCCCGGCCCGTCGACGCGGACCGCGGCCGCCGGGTCGAACCCGGCACCGAACTCGATTCGCCGGGTGGCCGCACCCGCGGCCGTCAGGGAGGCGCTCACCGCGGCCCCCTGGGAACCGGCGTCCAGGATCAGCACGGTTCCGTCCAGCGCGCGCGGGGCGGCGGCGGCCGGCTCCCAGGTCGGTTCGAAGGCGGACACCGCGTCCTGGACGGACTCGGCCCGGGCGGGCACTGCCCGGAGCGTGAAGCCGTCGATCGCGACGACGACGTCGCCGCTCCGGTCCAGCAGTGCCACGTCGAAGCAGAGCGTGCCGGGAGCCGCCGGACGCGTCGAGGGGGTGGCGTAGGCGTACATCAGCTCCGGCAGTTCGGCGTACCGCCGGACCGAGCCGAGCGCGAACGGCAGGTACGGCACCGGGTCGCTCGGGTCCTGCGCGCCCGGAGCGAGCCGGGCCGCGGTCTGCAGGGCCGCGTCGAGCAGCGACGGGTGGAAGGCGTAGTCGCTCGCGTCGGCGACCCGCTCCGCGGGCAGCCGGAGGGCCGCCAGTACCTCGTGCTCCCCGACGACGAGTTCCTCGATCGCCTGGAAGCTCGGACCGTAGTCGAAGCCGAGCCGGGAGAAGACCCGGTAGCAGTCGGCGCCGCTGTGCACCTGCGGGCAGCGGGCGCGCACGCCGGCCAGGTCGACCGGCGCGGGGCGTCCGTCCGCCGCGCCGAGCAGCAGGGTGCCGTGGACGTGCGGCGACCCGCCGCCGTCCGCGGTCCGCGCCTCGAAGGACGCCCCGGTGCGGTCGCCGCTGATCCCGACCGTCAGGCGGTGCTCGCCCCCGGTCACGGGGAGCCGGACCGGGGCCGCCCAGGTCAGCCCCTCGACGCCGTGGACGCGTTCCCCGAAGGCCAGTTCACCGGCGAGCCGGGCCATCTCCAGGTAGGCGACCCCGGCCAGCACCAGCTCGCCGCCGACGACGTGGTCCCGCAGGAAGAACTCGGCCCCGGTGAGGGTCTTGGCGAAGGCCAGCGCCCCGGCGGTGGAGACCTCGGCGTCCAGCAGGGTCGGGTGCAACCGGGCGGGCTCTTCCGGAGCCGGCGTGACCCAGTGCCTGGTCCGGGCGAACGGGTAGCTGGGCAGGTGCACCCGGCGCCGCTGCGCGCCCCGGTGCAGCGCCGCCCAGTCGGCCTCGGCGCCGACCAGCCACTGCCGCTCGATCCCGGCCAGGTCACCGGTCGCGTCGGCCGCTTGCGCGGTGCCGCCCTTCCCGGCCTGCCCGGTGCGCACGGCCGACGGGCGGCCGGCGAGGTGCTCGGCGAGCTCGGTCCGCAGCCGGGCGGTGCTGTCCGCCCGCACGGCGAGCCGGTGGCTCATCGGCTCGCGCCCGACCTGCAGGGTGTACGCGAGGTCGCCCGGCGGCATGTCGTGCTCCGCCAGGTGGTCGGCGAGCCGTCCGGCGGCCTGCCGCAGTGCCTCGGGGGTACGTGCGGAGAGCACGAACAGCTGCTCCGTCGTGGCCTCCTCCCGGGTGTCCGGCATGGTCGGTTCCTCCAGTACGACGTGTGCGTTGGCTCCGCCGAAGCCGAAGGAGCTGACTCCGGCCCGGCGTGGCAGGTCGTTCCCGGCGGCATCGCGTGCCCGTGGCCAGGGCCGGGTCGTGGTGGCGACCTCGAACGGGCCGCCGTCGAGTTCCAGATAGGGGTTCAGGTCCTGGACGTGCAGGCTGGCCGGGATGGTGGCGTGCCGCATCGCGAGCACGGTCTTGAGCAGCCCGGCGATGCCAGCGGCGGCCTCCAGGTGGCCGATGTTCGTCTTGACGGACCCTATGGCGCAGCCGGGCGCGGCCTGCGTGCCGCGATCGGCGCGCAGTCGGCGGAAGGCGGTGCTCAGGCCGATGGTCTCGATCGGGTCGCCCAGGGCCGTGCCGGTGCCGTGCGCCTCGATGTAGCCGACGCTCTCCGGCGGCACGTCGGCGGCCCGATAGGCCTCGACCAGCAGGTCGGCCTGGGCGTCGGGGCTGGGCGCGGTGAGCGAGGTGGTCCGGCCGCCGTGGTTGACCGCGGCCGCCCTGATCACCGCGTGCACGGCGTCGCCGTCGTGACGTGCCCGGTCGTCCGGCTTGAGCAGCACCACGCCGACGCCCTCGCCCCGGACGTATCCGTCGGCGCGGCTGTCGAAAGCCTTGCAGCGCCCGTCGGGGCTGAGCATCGCGCCCTGGCTGAGCAGCTCGTGCACGCTCGGCGAGAGGATCAGGTTGACCCCGCCGGCGATCGCCAGGTCGCAGGTGCCGTCGCGCAGTGCGGCGCACGCCTGGTGGACGGCGACGAGCGAGCCGGAGCAGGCCGTGTCCACCGCCATGCTGGGGCCGCGCAGGTCGAGCAGGTAGGAGACCCGGTTCGGGATGATCGAGAGCGCCGCGCCGGTGGCGCTGTGGGCCCCGATGGCGTGCCCGGCGGTCCGCTGGACCTCCAGGTACTCACTGTTGGCGACTCCGACGAACACCCCGACGCGCTTGCCGGCCAGATCGGACGGACGGTAGCCGGCGTCCTCGATGGCCGACCACACCACCTCCAGCAGCAGCCGCTGCTGGGGGTCCATCAGTTCGGCCTCGCGCGGCGAGATCCCGAAGAAGGCGGCGTCGAAGCGGTCCAGGTCGGGGATGAAGCCGCCCCAGCGGGAGCTCGGCCGGTCCCGCCAGTCCCAGCGCTCGGCGGGGACTTCGCCCACCAGGTCGTCCCCGGCGGCCAGATGGCTCCAGAACTCCTTGAGGTCGGCCGAGCCCGGCAGCCGGCCGGCCATGCCGATGACGGCGACACCGCCACCGCTCTCCGGCTCGCCCGGGGTCTCGGCGGCGGGCGCCACAGCGGCGGGCGCCACAGCGGCGGTGCCGAACCGGGCAGCCAGTTCGGCCGAGTGGTGCTCCCACAGGTGCCGGGCCAGCGCGGCCAGGGTGCTCCGGCGGTAGAACAGCGTCGGGTACACGGTGATGTCGTAGGACTTGCGCAGTTCGGTGCTGAGCGCGGTGAAGCTCACCGAGTTCATGCCCACCTCACCGAGCGGGGTGTGCGCACCGATGTCCTCGGGATCCACCCCGGCCAACCGGCCCACCATCCTGGCCAGTTCGGCGATCAGGGCCTCGTCGCGACCGGCGGTCGCCGACGGTGCGTCCAGCTCTGCCGCCCCGGACGCACCGAAGCGGGCGCGGAGTTCGGCCAGCGGCACGGCGGCCAGCGTGGTCCGGTCGACCTTCTCGTTGAGCGTGTGCGGGAAGGCGGTCACCCGGAGCAGCACGTCCGGGATCATGTGGTCCGGCAGCCAGGCCGCCAGCTGTTCCCGAGTGGGCTCCGCGGCATCCTCGGCGAGCAGGTAGCAGGCCAGCAGCGAGCGGTCCCCGCCGCCCTGGCCGCGGGCCACCACGACGGCCTCGCGGACGCCGTCCAGCCGTCGCAGAGTGGACTCGATCTCCTCCAGCTCCACCCGGAAGCCGCGCACCTTCACCTGGGAGTCGATCCGGCCCAGGTAGGCGATGCGGCCGTCGGGCAGCCGGCGGACCAGGTCACCCGTCCGGTACATCCGCGCGTCGGGATCGGTGGCGAACGGGTCGGTCAGGAACCGCTCGGCCGTCAGCTCGGGACGGCCCAGGTATCCGTCGGCCACACCGTGGCCGCCGATGTACAGCTCGCCGGCCACGCCGGTCGGGACCGGCCGGCGTCCGCTGTCGAGGACGTGCAGCACGGTGTTGGCGATCGGGTTTCCGATGGTCACCCGCTCGCCGCGGCGCAGCCGACCCGCCGCCGACCAGATGGTGGTCTCGGTGGGGCCGTAGAGGTTCCAGACCTCGCGGTTGCCCGCGAGGAGGGCCTGGGCGGTGTCGTCGGCCAGGGCCTCACCGCCGCAGAGCACGGTGAGCCCGGGGTTCCCCTGCCAGCCGGCGGCGAGCAACATGCTCCAGGTCGCCGGGGTGGCCTGCATCACCGTGGCCGCACTGCGCTCCACCGTCTCCCGCAGCCGCAGCCCGTCCTGGGCGACCTCGGTCGGCAGGAGTTCCACGGTGCCGCCGCTGATCAGCGGCAGGTAGAGCTCCAGACCGGAGATGTCGAAGCAGACCGTGGTCAGCGCGAGGAGCGTGTCCCTGGGTCCGAACCCGGGCTGACGAGCCATCGACCAGAGGAAGTTGGTCAGGGCGCGGTGCGGGACCCGGACTCCCTTGGGCTGCCCGGTGGACCCGGAGGTGTAGATCACGTACGCGGTGTCCGACGGCCCGGCCGGGCCGGGCGAGGGCGCCGCGGGCGGCTGCACGTCCCGGTCCACGAGCAGCCGGGCCACCGCACCGCTCCAGGCGGCCTCGACGGCGGAGTGCGTGAGCATCAGGTGCAGCCCGGCGTCCTCGGCCATGTAGGCGAGCCGCTGCGGCGGGTAGGTCGGGTCGAGCGGGACGTAGCTGCCGCCGGCCGCCTGGACGGCTAGCAGTGCCACCGGCAGGTCGGCGCCGCGCGGCAGCAGGACGCCCACCGTCCGGCCCCGGCCGACGCCGGCGGCGGTCAGCCGGGCGGCGAGGCCCTCCACCCGCTCCTTCAGTCGACCGTAGGTCAGTTCGGTGTCCTGGTACCTGACCGCCACCGCCGCGGGGCGGGCCTCGGCCTGGGCGCGCACCAGCTCCCAGACCAGGGTGTCGCTCGGGTAGTCGGTGCGGTCGGCCGGGGTGAGCAGCGCGCGCTCGCCGTCGGTCAGCAGCCCCAGGTCGCCGACCGGGGTGTCGGGGGCGCCGACGGCGGAGGCCACCAGGGTGACGAAGTGCTTCCCGAGGCGTTCCACGGTGGCGGCGTCGAACAGGTCGGGGTTGTACTTCAGCGTGTACCGGCAGCCGTCGGGCTCGTCGACCAGGTCGAGGGTCAGGTCGAACTCGCCCTCCTGGTGGACGCCTTCGACCCGGCCCTTGACCACGCCGTCGTCCCGCAGGTCGCGCGCCCAGTTGTGGAAGTAGAAGGCGACGTTGAACAGCGCGCCGGCCGTGCCGGGGGTCTCCCGCCGCAGCTCCTCGGCGAGGTCGATCAGCGGGTAGTCGGAGTGCTCCAGTGCTCCCAGTACCATCCGGTGGATCCGCCCCAGGAGGTCGCGGAACGACTCCTGGCCGTCCACCCGCTCGGCCAGCACGACCATGTTCATGAAGTAGCCGAGCACGTCGTCGTAGCCCTCGGCCGGGCGACCCGCCGTGGGCGTTCCGACGGCGATCTCCGCCTGGTCGCTGTAGCGGTGCAGCAGCGCGAAGTAGCCGGCCAGCAGGACGCTCGACAGCGAAGTCCGCGCCGCGGCGGCCAGGGCCCGGGCCCGGTCCGTCACCGCGGCCGGCAGGCGCCCGCCGACGCTCGCGCCCCGGAAGGTGGGCACGGGCGGGCGCGGGCGGTCCAGGGGCAGCGGTGTGACGGTCTGACGGTCGCGCAGGAGTGAGACCCAGTACTCGCGCAGCCGTTCCGCCCGGGGCCCGGCGAGCAGGTCCCGCTGCCAGGCCGCGAAGTCGCCGAAGGTGCGGGCGGGCCGGTCAGTGGGCAGCGGGCGGCCCTCCCGGAGAGCCCGGTAGCCGCGGTCCACGTCGGCCAGCAGCAGGGGGATGGAGAGGCCGTCGAGCACCAGGTGGTGCACGTTCAGGTGCAGGGCCTGGCGGCCGTCGCCGAGGGTGTACAGCGTCGCACGCAGCAGCGGGCCGCCGGCGAGGTCGAACGGCTCCGTGAGCTCCGCGTGGATCCGGTCGCGCAGGTCGCTCTCCGCGACGGAGGTCAGGAAGACCTGCTTGAAGGGGAGTTCGGGTTCGGCCGCGATCCGGATGAACGGCCCCTGCTCGCCGGTCGAGACGGTCGCGCGCAGTTCCTCGTGCCGGTCGATCAGGTCTTGCAGGACGACCCGCAGGATGAGCACGTCGACGTCCCGGTCCAGCCAGAAGGCGAGCGGCAGGTTGTAGGCGTGGTTCCCGGGCGCGATCTGCTCGATCACCCACAGCGCGTGCTGCCCCCGGGACATCGGACGGGTGCTCTGCTCCAGGGCCTGGCGCGGGCGCAGGACCAGGGCAGCCTCCGGGGGCACCGGGACCGCGCCGGACACGACGGCACCGACGACGGCGGGGGCCGCGGCGACGGGTGCCTCGGTGACGGGCGCCTCGGCGACCGGGGCGAGTCGTTCGGGAGCGGGCAGCTCGGGCACGACGGGCGCCGGCGTGACGGCCTCGACCGCCGCGGCCTCGGACTCGACGGCCTCGGCCAGCCAGCGGGCGGACAGATGGGCCGTCAGTTCACGCAGCGTCGGGCGCGCGAAGAACTCGTCGAGCGGCACGGCGACACCGAAGGCATCGCCCACCACCGACACGATCTTCATCCCGCTCAACGAATCGAACCCGTAGTCCGCCAACGGCCGATCGGGATCGATCCGCTCGTCCAGCTTCAGGACCCGCTCCACCAGCTCCCGCAACCGCTCACCCACCGCGTCGGTCGATCCCGGCCGGACGGCGGCGGTCACCACCCGGGCAGCGGAGGCGGAAGCAGCGGCGACGACGGGAGCGGCAGCGGAGGCGACGTGCGCCGGTGGCGCCGCGGCGCGCACCACGGCGCCGTTCGCCGCGACCAGCACGTGCTGCCCGAGCTCGGTCGGCCCGCCGGCCAGTGTCCTGACCTCCGCGTACCCCTCCTCCTGGAGCATCGCGGTCCAGCTCGCCGGCGTGGCCAGCGGCGACCGCGGGATCCGCACCTCACCGTCCTGGAAGGCCCACCAGCCCTCCATCACCCCGCCGCCCAGCGTCAAGTACGGCCGGATGGCGGTCAGCTCGTTGAGCACCAGCAGTCCGCCCGGCTTGAGCAGCGTCCTGAGCTCGCGCAGCGTGCGCCGCAGGTCCTTGGTGGCGTGCACCACGTTGGTGCCGAGCACCACGTCCGCCGAGCCCGGCGCGAAGCCCTGCTCGGGCAGGTCGCGTTCCAGGTTGAGCAGTTGGAAGCCGACGAACGGATACTGCTCGGCGAACCTGTCGCGGCCGTGGTCCAGGAAGCGCGGCGACACGTCCGTGAAGGTGAAGCCGACCCGGCCCGACCGGTCGGCCACGACCGGCAGGACCCGCTCGGTGGTGGCGCCGGTACCGGCGCCCACCTCCACCACCCGGATCGTCTCGTGCGGCGCCAGCCGGGGCAGCCGGGTGTCCAGGTGGCGGCGGACGGTGTCCGCCACCAGCAGGTTGAAGTGGTCGGTGAGCGCGTTCCCGCGGTAGAGGTCGCGCACCAGCCGCATCGATGAGTCGGGGAACATGACCTCGGTGCCGATGACCTCACCGCGCAGCAACTGCGGGTACAGCCGCAGGAACTCCCGGTTGAGGGTGACCGTGGGCTCGACCTCCGGATAGGCGGCCGCGGCCCGGTCGAACTCGTCCTCCCACCGGTCCGCCGCCGGATCCGCGGTCACGCCGACGGTGACCAGGTCGCCGTCGCGGGTCAGGTGCCCGGCTCCGGCCAGCAGGTCGAGGATCGCCTCGTGGAGCCGCTGGAACTTGTCCCGGATGCGCAGGGTTCCGCGCAGTTCCTCACTGCGGTGCTGCTCGCCCGGACGTCGGAAGACGCCCATCCGCCGGTACACGCCGAGCAGTCCGGTCACCGAGGCCTCGTCCAGTGCCCGGTACCCGGCGAGCACCCGGGCGACGGCGGGGTCGACGCCCGGCCCGTCCTGCGGCCGGGGTGTCGTGACCGCGGCTGCCCGGGCGGCGGCCGACGGCTCGGCGATCCACAGGCTCTTCCGGGCGAAGGGGTAGCCCGGCAGCTCGATCCTGCGGGCGGCCGGCGAGGTGATCCGGGACCAGTCGATCTCGGCCCCGGCCAGCCAGTGCCGGGCCACCTCCGCCAGGTCGCGTCGGGACAGCGCCCGCTCCAGGGCGGCGGTGTCCCCGGCGGACCGCACCGCGGCCCGGGAGTGGTGGCCGGTGCCGACCCGGTCGTCGGCGCCGCCCACCGCGTGCGCCTCCAGCAGTCGGGCGGCCTCGGACACCGAGGCCGCGGACAGGGCGAGCCGGAACTCGTGCGCGGTGCGCCCCGACTGCAGCGTGTGGGCGACATCGGCAAGGCGCAGCGAGGACCGGTCGGGCTGGTCCGCGCCCCGCGGCCGAATGCAGGCCACCGCCTCGGCCACCGCACCGATGGTGTCGGCGGCCAGCGCGGCCGGCGGCAGCTCCGCCCCCAGTTCCCCGGCCAGCCGGGCGTGGAAGTGGGAGCGTTCGGCGATGCCGAAGCCGCAGTCGACGAGGTCGGTCGCGAGTTCCAGGGACTGCGGTGCCACACCGGCCACCTCGGCGACGAGCCGCAGGCACCGCTCCCGGGCGTCCGCCAGCGCGTCCGCCGTCGGCCCGGTGCTCCGCGGGACGCTCCGGCGCAGGAAGGCCGCGAGGTCCGCCGCGTAGGCGCCCAGCCGGTCCTCGGTCCTGGCGGAGAGCACCAGCAGTTGCTCCCCGACGGGCTCTGCCGACTCCGGAGCGCCGACTGGCAGGTACTCCTCCACCACCACGCAGGCGTTGGCGCCGCCCGCGCCGAACGAGCTGACCAGCGCGCGCCGCGGCAGTTCGTCCTCGGACCCCGACAGCCTCGCCCAGGGCTGCAGCGTCTGCTGGATCTCGAAGGGCGTGCCGGTGAAGTCGATCTCCGGGTTGCGCTGCGCCGAGTGCAGCGACGGGACCAGCACCCCGTGCCGTAGCTGCAGCAGCACCTTGGTCAGGCCCGCGATCCCGGCCGCCGATTCGAGATGGCCGATGTTGGTCTTGACCGAGCCGACCGCGACGCGCGGCCGCCGGCCGCGCTGCGCCGGATCGCCCGGCTCGCCGAAGGCCCTGGCCAGCCCCGCGATCTCGATCGGGTCCCCGAGCAGGGTGCCGGTGCCGTGCGCCTCCACGTAGCCGATGGTCTCCGCCGCGACGTCGGCGCGGTCCAGTGCCCCGCGGATCACCCCGCTCTGCGCGATCGGGCTCGGCACGGTGTAACCGCCGGTGTTGCCACCGGAGTTGATTGCCGAGCCGCGGATCACGCCGAGGATCCGGTCGCCGTCGGCGACCGCCGCCGCCAGCGGCTTGAGCAGGACGGCGCCGACGCCCTCGCCGTCGACGAAGCCGTCCGCGTCGGCGCCGAAGGCCTTGAGCCGGTCGTCGTGCGACAGCATGCCGGCCTGGGCCAGCCCGCGCAGGTGCTTGGGGTGCAGGATCAGGTTCACCCCGCCCGCGATCGCGGCGGCGCACTCCCCTGCCCTGATGCTCTGGCAGGCCAGGTGGATCGCTGTCAGCGAGGCCGAGCACGCGGTGTCCACCGCCAGGCTCGGCCCGGCGAAGTCGAAGGAGTAGGACACCCGGTTGGCCACCGACCAGTGCCGCGAGTGGGCCTCGGTCGGGACGCCGAGCGCGTTCGCCGCACCGCCCATCCACTCGTAGTCGTTGCCCATCACGCCGACGAACACGCCGACCGGGCCCTGGGCGGCGAGCACGGCCGCCGGGTATCCGGCGTCGTCCAAGGTCGCCGCCGCGGTCTCCAGGAACAGGCGCTCCTGGGGGTCCATCGCCTCGGCTTCGGCGGGCGAGATGTGGAAGAAGAGCGGGTCGAACTTGTCGACGTCGTCGATGAACCCGGCCCACTTGCTGTACGAGCCGCGGATCCCGGTCGGGTCGTAGTGCGCGTCCGCGTCCCAGCGCTCGGCCGGCACCTCCCGGATGCAGTGCCGGCCCTCGGCCAGGTTCTGCCACAGTTCGGCGACCGTGGGGGCCAGCGGGTAGCGCCCCGCTACGCCGATCACGGCGATCCGGTCGTCCGCGCCCTCCTCGGCCGCGCTCCCGGTGCCGGCCGCGGCCGGCACCGGTTCGTCGCTGGAGAGCCGGCTGCCGAGGAAGCGCGCCACCGCGTCGGGGGTGCGGTGTTCGAAGATCAGGGTCGCGGGCAGCCGCACCTTGGTGCGCGCACTGAGCTTGTTCCGCAGTTCGAGCGCCGTCAGCGAGGTGAAGCCCAAGCGCTGGAAGTCGGCGTCGGGGTCGATGTCGCCGACCGAGTCGTGCTTGAGGGCCGCCACGACCTCCCGCAGCACCAGCTCGCGGAGCACCCGCTCACGCTCGGCCGCCGACAGCCCGCGCAGCTCGGCACCGACGCCGCCGGCGGCGGGGCCGACGGCCGCCGGACCGCCGGGGACCGCTCGCGGCCGGTGGCGCCGGGCCGGAGCCAGCCGGTCGAACAGCGGCGGCAGCGCACCCGCCGTGCGGTCCACCGCGGCGAGGTCCAGCCGGACGGGCAGCAGGTGGGCCCGGTCCGTGGCGACGGCGGCATCCAGCAGGGCCAAGCCCTCCTCGGTGGTCAGCGGGCCCACCCCGGCACCGCTCAGCCGGGCCAGGTCGGCCTGGTCGAGCCGGCCGGTCAGGGCGCTGCGCTCGGCCCACAGGCCCCAGCCGAGTGCCACCGCCGGAAGGCCGAGGCCGTGGCGGTACTGCGCCAGGGCATCCAGGAAGGCGTTGGCGGCGGCGTAGTTGCCCTGCCCGGCGGTGCCCAGGGTGGCGGCCACCGAGGAGAAGAGCACGAAGGCCGACAGGTCGAGGTCGCGGGTCAGCTCGTGCAGGTGCCAAGCGCCGTCGGCCTTCGCCGCCAGCACGGTCCGCAGCCGCTGCGGGGTCAGGGAGCCGATCACCCCGTCGTCCAGCGCGCCGGCGGCATGCAGGACCGCCCGCAGCGGGCGGTCCTGCGGGATCGCCGCGAGCACCTCGACCAGCGCGGCGCGGTCGCTGACGTCGCAGGCCACCGAGGTCGCCGTCGCGCCGAGCGCGGTCAGCTCCTCGGCGAGCGCCGGGGCTCCGCGGCGGCCGAGCAGCAGCAGGTCGCGGACACCGTGCTCGGTCACCAGGTGGCGGGCCACGAGCGCGCCCAGGGTGCCCGACGCGCCGGTGACGAGCACCGTGCCGTCGGTGGGGAACACGGGCGCCACGGGCACCGCGGGCAGGCCCGCGTGCACCAGCCGCGGCACCCGCAGTTCACCGCCGCGCACCACGACCTGCGGCTCACCACAGGCCAGCACCCGTGGCAGCAGCCGCGGGAGGTCGTCCGGGTCGTCGGTGTCGACCAGGACGATCCGGTCCGGATTCTCGGTCTGCGCCGACCGCACCAGGCCCCAGACCGCGGCGGCGGCGGGATCCACCGGCGCCTCGTTCCGGGCGCCGGTCACCACGGCCTGGCGGGTGGCCACCACCAGGCGCCGGTCACCCGTCTCCGCATCGGCGAGCCGGTCCTGCAGGTCCGCGAGCACGGCGGCGGTCACCGTCTCGACGGCGGCGGGCAGTTCGCCCTCGGTCGGTGGGCAACGCAGCACCGTGGCGGTCGCGGCCCCGGCCGCCGGGGAGTCGGACCGCGCGGTCACCCAGTCCAGCTGGAAGAGCGCGCTGTCGCCCGGAGCACCGAGCAGCGCGGTGCCGAGCGGACGCAACGCCAGCGAGCCGATCGACAGCAGGGCGTGGCCGGTGCCGTCCGCGATCCGCACCGCGACCGAGCCGTCCGCCTGCGGGCTGATCCGCGCCCGCAGGCCGGTCACCTGCTCCGCCGCGTCCGGATCCAGCCAGTGCACGTCGCTCCACGAGAACGGCAGCGCCGGCTCGCTCGTCACGTCCAGCGCGTGCAGGGCCGCGTCGAGCAGCGCGGGACGGACCGGCACGGGCAACGAGACCTCGGCGAACAGCTCGCCGCTGTGTCGCCACAGTGCCCGCAGGCCCTGGAAGCCCGGCCCGTACTCCAGGCCGCACGCGGTCCGGTCCTCGTACCAGGAGGCCAGGTCCACTGCCTCGGCGCCCGGCGGCGGCCACGCCGACAGATCCGGCGCAGCCGCGTCCGCGGCCGGGCGACCGGCCAGGTCGACGAGCGTCCCGGTCGCGTGCAGCCGCCAGTCGGCCTCCGGGGCCCGGGCGTGCAGCCGCAGCGCCCGGTACCCGCGGTCGTCGGCCGGGTCCACCAGCAGCTGGATCTCGACCTCGCCCTGCTCGGGCAGCACCACGGGCGCCTGCAGGGTGAGTTCGTCCACCCCGTCGCCGGCCTGCAGCGCCATCTCCAGCAGCGCGGTCCCCGGCACCACGACGCTGCCGCGCACCCGGTGGTCGGCCAGCCACGGATGGGTCCGCAGCGACAGCCGGCCGGTCAGGACCGTCTGCCCGTCGCCCGCCAGCTCGACCGCGGCGCCCAGCAGCGGCTGCCGGCTGCGGAGCCAGTAGGGCTTCGTCCGGAAGGCGTACGTGGGCAGCTCCACCGCGCGGGCGCCGGTGCCCGCGAAAAGCTGCGGCCAGTCCACCTGGACCCCGCGGACGTACAACTCGGCTGCGTACGTCAGGAATTCACGCCGGGCGTCCTTGTTGCGGCGCAGCGAGCCGACCACCACGACGGGCCGGTCGGCGGCCTCCGCGGCCTCCTCGATGCCGACCCGCAGCACGGGGTGGGCGCTGCACTCGACGAAGACCTGGTGTCCGTCGGCCAGCAGGTCATTGATCACGGATTCGAAGCGGACGGTGTTGCGCAGGTTCCGGTACCAGTAGTCGCCGTCGAGCCCGACGGTGTCCAGAACCTCGCCGGTGAGCGTCGAGTGGAAGGGCACCGAGCCGGAACGCGGGCTGATGCCGGCCAGATCGCGCAGGATCCACTCGCGGATCCGCTCCACCGACGCCGAGTGCGAGGCGTAGTCCACCGGAATGCGCCGGGCCCCGATCGCCGCACCCTCGCAGTACGCCAGCAACTCGTCCAGCGCGGCGCTCTCGCCGGCGACCACAGTCGACTGGGGTCCGTTGAGGGCGGCGACCGAGATCCGCCCGTCCCACGTCTCCAACAGGGTGCAGGCCCGGTCCACGGGCAGGGCCACCGAGACCATGCCGCCGTCGCCGGCGATCTCCAGCAGCGCCTGCGAGCGCAGGGCCACCACCCGGGCACCGTCCTCCAGCGACAGCCCGCCGGCCGCGCAGGCGGCGGCGATCTCGCCCTGGGAGTGGCCCACCACGGCGGAGGGAACCAGGCCGAGCGAGCGCCACACCTCGGCCAGCGACACCATGACCGCCCAGAGCGCGGGCTGGACCACGTCCACCCGCTTCAGCGCTTCCTCGTCGTCCAGCACCTCCCGCAGCGACCAGTCGACCAGGCCGCTCAGCGCCCGCTCGCACTCCTCCATGCGTGCGGCGAAGACCGGGGAGGACTCGCGCATGCCACGGGCCATCCCGACCCACTGCGAGCCCTGGCCGGGGAAGACCCAGACCACGCCGGATTCGCCGGCGACGGCGCCCTCCGGCTCCACCAGGTGCGGCGAGGGCTCGCCCGCGGCCAGAGCGGCCAGCCCCTCCAGCAGTTCGGCACGGTCGCCGACGACCACCGCACCGCGGTGCTCCAGCGCCGACCGGGTGGTCACCGAGGCGAAGCCGAGGTCCACCAGGCCCTCCTCTGGCCGGGACTCCACCCACTCGAGCAGCCGGGCCGCCTGGGCCCGCAGGGCCTCCTCGGACGCACCCGACAGCACCACCGGTACCACCGGCGAACCCACCGCCGCCACCGGCTCGGCCGCCGCCTCCTCCTCGTCCGTCTGCTCCAGGATCACGTGCGCATTCGTCCCGCTGGCACCGAAGGCGGAGACGCCGGCCCGGCGCGGCCGGTCTGACCGCGGCCACGCCCGCTGCTCGGTCAGCAACTCCACCGCCCCCGCCGACCAGTCCACATGACGCGACGGCCGATCCACATGGAGCGTCCGCGGCAGCACCCCCTGCCGCATCGCCATCACCATCTTGATCACACCCGCGACACCCGCCGCCGCCTGCGCATGACCGATGTTCGACTTCAACGACCCCAGCCAGAGCGGCTCCACCCGGTCCCGACCGTACGTCGCCAACAGCGCCCGCGCCTCGATCGGATCACCCAACGCCGTCCCGGTGCCGTGCGCCTCCACCGCGTCCACGTCCGCACCCGACAGACCCGCCGACGCCAGCGCGTCACGGATCACCCGCTCCTGCGACGGCCCGTTCGGGGCCGTCAGTCCGCTGGAGGCGCCGTCCTGGTTGATCGCCGAACCGCGCACCACCGCCAGCACCCGGTGCCCGTTGCGCCGCGCGTCCGACAGACGCTCCAGCACCAGCACCCCCACCCCCTCGGACCACCCCGTGCCGTCCGCCGCATCCGCGAACGCCTTGCACCGACCGTCCGGCGAGACCGCGCGCTGGCGGGAGAACTCCACGAAGGTGGTCGGCGTGGACATCACCGCCACGCCGCCCGCCAGCGCCAGCTCGCACTCCCCGGAACGCAGCGACTGCGCCGCCAGGTGCAACGACACCAGCGAGGACGAACACGCCGTGTCCACCGTCACCGCGGGCCCCTCGAACCCGAACGTGTAGGCGACCCGGCCGGACGCCACGCTGGGCAGGCTGCCGATCATCAGCTGGCCCTCGTAGCCGCCGGTGTCCTGCCCCAGCCGTGACGCGTAGTCGCCGTACATCACGCCGGCGAAGACTCCGGTGCGGCTGCCGCGCAGCGCGGACGGGGCGATGCCCGCGCGCTCCAGCGCCTCCCAGGACGTCTGGAGCAGCAGCCGCTGCTGCGGATCGGTCGCCGCCGCCTCGCGCGGCGACATCCCGAAGAATCCCGCGTCGAACTCCGCCGCGTCGTACAGGAACCCGCCGTGGCGGGTGTAGCTCGTGCCGGACCGGTCCGGGTCGGGGTCGTACAGTCCTTCGAGGTCCCACCCGCGGTCGGTCGGGAACTCGGACACCGCGTCCACGCCCTCGATCGCCAGCCGGAACAGCTCCTCGGGCGAGGCGGCACCGCCGGGGTAGCGGCAGGCCATGCCCACGATCGCAACCGGCTCCGTGGTCGCCGACTCCGCTTCCGTCAGCTTGCGGCGGACCTGACGCAGTTCACCGGTGACCCGCTTCAGGTAGTCGAGCAGCTTCTCGTCGCTCATCGTCAGGGCCTTCCAAGCTCATCGTCGATCAAGGCAAAGAGTTCGTCGGCGCTCGCCTCGGCGAGCTCCTGGTCGGGTGCCGGCCCGGTCGCGTCCGGCTCGGCGGTCAGGGTGGCCAGCAGCGCCCAGAGCCGGGCGGTGACGGCCGGGCGCTGGTCGTCGCCGACGGCGGTCACGCTCGCCTCCAACCGGTCCAGCTCCGCCAGGACCGGGGGCTCGCTCGCGGGCTCGGGCTCCTCCGGGGCGAGTCGCTCCAGCAGGTGCCGGGCCAGCGCGGCCGGGCTCGGATGGTCGAAGGTCACCGTGGCGGCCAGGGTGAGGCCGGTGCGGGTGCCCAGCCGGTTGCGCAGCTGAAGGGCGGTCAGCGAGTCGAAGCCCAGTTCCGTGAAGCCCCGCTCGGGCGGCACGTCATCCGGTCCGGACCGACCCAGCGCGGTCGCGATCTCGGTGCGGACCAACTGCCGTACCGTCCGCTCCCGGTCGTGGTCGGCCATGGTGAGCAGCCGCTCGCGCAGCGGCTCGGCGCCCGGCCGGGGTCGGCCGCCCGGCGCGCCCGGGGCGGCCGGGGCGCGGACCAGCCCGCGCAGCATCGCGGGCGGCTCGGCGTCGCCCGCTCCGGACAGGTCCACCCCGGTGGGTACCAGGTGGGCCTGGTCGGCCGCGAGTCCGAGGTCGAGCAGCGCTAGGCCCTCGTCCGTGGGGAGCGGTCGCAGGCCCAGGGCGGCGATCCGCTGCCGGTCGGCTTCGCCGAGCCCGCCGGTCAGGCCGGTGCTCTGCTCCCAGAGCCCCCAGCCCAGGGCGACCGCGGGCAGCCCCGCCCGGTGCCGCTGGTGGGCCAGCGCGTCGAGGAACGCGTTCGCTGCCGCGTAGTTGGCCTGCCCGGCCAGGCCGACCGTGGCCGATACGGAGGAGAACAGCACGAAGGCCGACAGGTCGAGTCCGCGGGTGGCCTCGTGCAGTTGCCAGGCCGCGTCCACCTTCGCCGCCAGGACCGCGTGCAGTCGCGGCGGCGTGAGCGACTGCACCGCGCCGTCGTCCAGCACCCCGGCCGCGTGCACCACGGCCCGCAGCGGCGCCGACTCGGGCACGACCGCGAGGACCTCCGCCAGCCCGGCCCGGTCGGTGACGTCGCAGGCGACCACCTGGACCTGGGCGCCCGCCGCGGTCAGCTCCGCCACCAGCTCGCGCGCACCGGCGGCGACCGGGCCGCTGCGGCTGACCAGCAGCAGGTGGCGGGCACCGTGCTCGGCCACCAGGTGCCGGGCGGCCGTGGCGCCCAGTCCGCCGGTCCCGCCGGTGATCAGCACGGTCCCGTCGGGGCCGACCAGGGGTCGGCCCGGGTCGGGGGCGGGGACACCGGCGCGGGCCAGACGGGGGATCAGCACCCGGTCCGCGCGCAGGGCGACCTGCGGCTCGCCGGTCGCCAGGACGCGGGCCAGCTGATCGGCTGTCGGCTCACCGGTGCCCTCGAAGTCCACCAGCACGATCCGGTCGGGGTGTTCGGTCTGGGCCGACCGGAGCAGCCCCCAGACGGTGGCGGCGGCAAGGTCGAGATCCGCGTCCGCCGTCACGGCCACCGCCCGCCGGGTGGTGACCACCAGCCGGGACGCGTCGTCCTGGTGCTCGGTCAGCCACCGCTGGACGTCGCGCAGCACCGTCTCCGCGGTCCGGTGCACGGCCGCCGGCACGTCGCCCGGCGCGGGCTCGACCGCGAGCACGGCGCTCCCGGCAGCCTGCTCGGCCGGCCCGCCGTGCGCGGCGGCCTCCCGCCACTCGACCCGGAACAGCTTGGGGTCAAAGCGCCGGGCGTCCAACGGGCGCAGGGTCAGTGACTCGACCGACAGCACCTCGGCACCGCTGTCGTCGGCGACGGCCAGCGAGGCCCGGTGCTCGCCCGCCGGGCTGATCCGGACCCGCAGCCGGGGCCCGGCCGCGCGCACGGACCGCACACCGGCCCAGGAGAACGGCACCAGCGGGCCGGGACCGGCTTCCAGCACCAGCGGATGGAGCGCCGCGTCCAGCAGCGCCGGGTGCACGGTGAACGATCCCGCCTCGCCCGGCAGCGCCATCTCGGCGAGCAGGTCGTCGCCGTGCTGCCAGACCCGGCGCAGGTTCTGGAACTGCGGCCCGTACTCCAGGCCGAGTTCGGCGAGCCGGTCGTACCAGCCGGTCAGCTCCACCGGCGTGGCGCCGGGCGGTGGCCAATCGGTCAGGTCGACCCCGGGCCCCTCGGGCCCGGTCTCGCTCACCCGTCCGGTGGCGTAGAGCCGCCACGCCGGGTCGCCACCGTCGCGCTCCCGGCCGTGGATACGGAACTCGCGCCGACCGGCCCGGTCCGCCGGCCCGGCCCTCAGCTGCACCTCGACCTCGCCCTGTGCGGGTAGCACCAGCGGGGTCTGCAGGGTGAGTTCGTCCACCGTGCCGCCGAGGGTCAGCGCCATCTCCAGCAGCGCGGTCCCCGGCACCACGACCTGGCCGAGCACCAGGTGGTCGGCCAGCCAGGGCCGTGCGTGCAGCGACAGCCGCTCCGCCAGGACGGTGCCGTCGCCGTCCGCGAGTTCCACGGCGTGCACCAGCAGGGGCCGGTCCGGTCCGGCGTCCGCCCAGTAGCGCCGGTGCTGGAAGGCGTACGTCGGCAGGTCGATCCGGCGCGCGCCGCCGCCGGCGAAGGCCTGGCGCCAGTCCACCGCAACCCCGCTGGCCCAGACCTGGGCCACCGAGGTCAACAGGCGGTTCACGCCACCCTCCTGACGCCGAAGCGTCTCCGAGACCGTCGCGGATACCGCCGGCGCACCGCCGTCCAGGATCTCCTGGAGCGCCATGGTGAGCACCGGATGGGAGCTGACCTCGATGAACGTGTCGTGGCCCTGCTCGGCCAGCGCCCGCACCGCGGCGTGGAAGTGGACGGTCTGCCGCAGGTTCCGGTACCAGTAGCACGCATCGACGAGCCCGTCGCCCAGCCAGTCCCGCTCCACGGTCGAGAAGAACGGAACCCGGGCGGGCACCGGCCGGAGGTCCGCCAGCACCGAGTCCAGCCGCTCCTCGATGCCCTCCACGTGCGAGGTGTGCGAGGCGTAGTCCACCGGGATCCGGCGTGCCCGGACCCCCTCGGCCTCGCATGCAGCGAGGAGTTCCTCCAGCGCCTGCGGATCACCGGCGACCACCGTGGCGGACGGGCCGTTGAGCGCCGCCACCTCCAGCCGGCCCTGCCACGGCTCCAGCCGGGATTCCACCTCCGCCGCCGGCAGTGCCAGCGACACCATCCCGCCGAGACCGGCCAGTTCCTTCGCGATCGCCTGCGAGCGCAGGGTCACCACCCGGGCACCGTCCTGCAGCGACAGCGCACCGGCCACGCAGGCCGCCGCGATCTCGCCCTGCGAATGGCCCAGGACCGCCGCGGGCTCGACCCCGTACGAGCGCCACACCGCGGCGAGCGAGACCATCACGGCCCAGGAGGCGGGCTGCACCACGTCCACCCGCTCCAGCGTCGGCTCGCCCGGCAGCTGCCGCAGCACCCCCAGCAGGTCCCAGTCCACGAACTCGGCCAGCGCCTCTGCACACTCGGCGATGCGCTCGGCGAACACCGGTGAGGCGTCCAGGAGTTCGACGGCCATGCCGGCCCACTGCGAGCCCTGGCCGGGGAAGACGAAGACCACCTTCCTGGCACCTGACCGGACCGCCCCCTGAACCGGCCCCGGGTCCTGCGACCCCTGGGCCAGCACGTCCAGCCCGGCCAGCAGTTCCTCCACGTCCGCGGCCAGGACCACGGCGCGGTGCTCGAACTCGGACCGCGTGGTGGCCGACGACCAGCCCACGTCCGCCGGACGCGGCTCGGTGTCGGACTCCGCCCACTCCAGCAGCCGGGCCGCCTGGGCTCGCAGGGCCTCCTCGGACGCGCCCGACAGCACCACCGGCACCACCGGCGAACCCACCGCCGCCACCGGCTCGACCGGCTCCTCCTCGCCCGCCTGCTCCAGGATCACGTGCGCATTCGTCCCGCTGATCCCGAAGGAGGAGACGCCGACCCGGCGCGGCCGGTCGGACCGCGGCCACGCCCGCTGCTCGGTCAGCAACTCCACCGCCCCCGCCGACCAGTCCACATGACGCGACGGCCGATCCACATGGAGCGTCCGCGGCAGCACCCCCTGCCGCATCGCCATCACCATCTTGATCACACCCGCGACACCCGCCGCCGCCTGCGCATGACCGATGTTCGACTTCAACGACCCCAGCCAGAGCGGCTCCACCCGGTCCCGACCGTACGTCGCCAACAGCGCCCGCGCCTCGATCGGATCACCCAACGCCGTCCCGGTGCCGTGCGCCTCCACCGCGTCCACGTCCGCACCCGACAGACCCGCCGACGCCAGCGCGTCACGGATCACCCGCTCCTGCGACGGCCCGTTCGGGGCGCTCAGCCCGTTGGAGGCGCCGTCCTGGTTGATCGCCGAACCGCGCACCACCGCCAGCACCCGGTGCCCGTTGCGCCGCGCGTCCGACAGACGCTCCAGCACCAGCACCCCCACCCCCTCGGACCACCCCGTGCCGTCCGCCGCATCCGCGAACGCCTTGCACCGACCGTCCGGCGAGAGCCCGCCCTGGCGGGAGAACTCCACGAACATCCCGGGAGTGGACATCACCGCCACCCCGCCCGCCAGCGCCAGCTCGCACTCCCCGGAACGCAGCGACTGCGCCGCCAAGTGCAACGACACCAGCGAGGACGAACACGCCGTGTCCACCGTCACCGCGGGCCCCTCGAACCCGAACGTGTAGGCGACCCGACCGGACGCCACGCTCGGAGCACCGCCGGTCAGGGCGTGCCCGCCGAAGCTCTCGGAGGTCTGGTGCAGCGGGGGTACGTAGTCCTGGTTCATCACGCCCGTGAAGACGGCTGTCCGGCTCCCGCGCAGGGTGGCGGGGTCGATTCCGGACCGTTCCAGCGCCTCCCAGGACACTTCCAGCAGCAGCCGCTGCTGGGGGTCCATCGCCCGGGCCTCGCGCGGGCTGATCCGGAAGAAGTCGGCGTCGAACTCGGGGGCGTCCCGCAGGAAACCGCCGGTTCGGACGTTGCCGGTGCTCGCCGGGTCGAGGTTCCAGCCTCGGTCCTCGGGGAACCCCGAGATCGCGTCCACCCCGTCGGCCACCAGCCGCCACAGCTCCTCCGGGGACGAAACGCCGCCGGGCAGCCGGCAGCCCATCCCCACGATCGCGATCGCGTCCTGGTACCGGTCGGCGCCCCGCTCGGCCCGGCTCGCCCCGGCGTCGTTCCCCGACAGTTCGTCATGGAGGTGCCGTACCAGGTCGGTGGGGGTGGGACGGTCGAAGAGCAGCGTGCTCGGCAGCCGTAGACCGGTCGCCCGGCTCAGCCGGTCGCTGAGCTCCACCGAGGTGACCGAGTCGAACCCGATCTCCTTGAACGAGCGGTCGGCCTCGACCAGGTGGGGGGCGGCGTGCCCGAGCACGGCAGCCGCCTGGGCGCGCACCAGGTCCGCCAACTCCCGCTCACCCAGGACGGTCGGCCTGGCGGCGGGCGCATCCGGTGCGGCGGGCGCATCCGGTGCGGCAGGTTCCGACCGGGGCGCGGGTACGGCGGCGCCCCGCGCGCCCAGCCAGTAGGGCTGCCGCTGGAAGGCGTAGCCGGGCAGCTCGATGCTGCGGGCGCCGGTGCCCTCGAACATCGCCCGCCAGTCCACCGGGACGCCCTGCGCGTGCACGTCGGCCATGGACAGCAGCAGCCGGCGGAGCCCGCCGTCGGCACGGCGCAGCGTGCCGTGCACGACCGCCTCGCAGGTGTCGCGCACCGTGTCCTGGATCGGCACGGTCAGCACCGGGTGCGGGCTGGCCTCCAGGAAGACCCGGTGGCCGTCGGCGGCCAACGCCCGTACCGCGTCCTCCAGTCGGACCGTCTCTCGGACGTTCCGGTACCAGTACTCGGCGTCCAGCGCCTCGGCGGGCAGCCGGCCGCCGGTGACTGTGGAGTAGAACGCGACCTCGTTCGGGGTCGCCGTCACGCCCTCGGCGGCGCGCAGCACCTCGTCGCGGATCTCCGCCACCTGCGGCGAGTGCGAGGCGTAGTCGATCGGCACCATCCGGGCGCGCACCCCGCGCGCCTTGCTCTCGGCCACCATCGCGTGCACGGTGTCCACCGGCCCGGACACGACCACGGCGTTCGGCCCGTTCACGGCGCCGATCGCGACCCGGTCCCGGTCGACCTCCTCGACCGGCATGGCCAGCAGGGCCATCGCCCCGCGTCCGGAGAGCCGGGCGACGATGGCCCTGCTGCGTTCGACCATCAGCCGCAGTGCATCCGGCAGGGCGAGGATCCCCGCCGCGCAGGCCGCCGTGATCTCGCCCTGGGAGTGCCCCACCACGGCGGCGGGTGCGAGCCCGACCGAGCGCCACACTTCGGCCAGCGACACCTGCACCGCGAAGAGCGCGGGCTGCATCACGTCCATGCGTTCGAGCGCCGCCGCGTCGGCGAGCACCTCCCGCAGCGACCAGTCGACCTGGCCGCTCAGCAGCCGCGCGCACTCGTCCATCCGCGCGGCGAACACCGGTGAGGATTCCCACAGTTCGAGGCCCATCCCGGCCCACTGCGGTCCCTGGCCTGGAAAGACCCACACCACTCCGGGCGCGGGGACGGCCGTGCCCTCCACCACGTTCGGGGCGGCCTGGCCCGCCGCCAGCGCCCCGAGTCCGGCCAGGAGGTCGCCGCGGTCCGCGGCGACGACGACCCCGCGCCGCCCCAGGGCGGTCCGGGTGGTCGCCGTCGAGTACCCGAGGTCCGCCGGACGCAGGTCGGCGTCGGCCTCCACCCGCTCCATCAGGCGCCGTGCCTGGGCCCGGAGTGCCTGCTCGGTCGTGCCCGACACGGTCACCGGCACGGGCACCGGGTCGGTGGGTGCGGCGGTCTCCTCCGCGACCTGGTCGGGGCCCGGAGCGACCACCAGGTGGCAGTTGGTGCCGCCCAGCCCGAAGGAGCTGACGGCGGCCAGCCGCGGGCCCTCTGGCCAGGGCCCGGTGGCGGCGTTGACCCGGAGCTTCAGCTGCTCCATCGGGATCGCCGGGTTCGGCTCGGAGTAGTTCAGGCTCGCCGGGATCATGCCGTGCCGCAACGACAGCGCGACCTTGATCAGCCCGATCACGCCGGCCGCGCCGTCCAGGTGCCCGATGTTGGTCTTCACCGAGCCGACGAGCAGCGGCTGCCCGTCGGCCCGCTCCCGGCCGACGACCTCGCCGAGGGCCCGCGCCTCGACCGGGTCGCCCGCCCTCGTTCCGCTACCGTGCAGTTCGACGTACCGCACCCGGGCCGGGTCCACTCCGGCCCGGTCGTAGGCCTGGCGCAGCAGCTCCCGCTGCGCATCGCCGTCGGGGACGGTGAGGGCCTGGCCGCCGCCGTCGTTGTTCACCGCGCCGCCGAGCAGCACGCACTGCACCCGGTCACCGTCGGCGATGGCGTCGCTCAGCCGCTTCAGGACCACCACGCCGCCGCCTTCGCCCCGCACCGTGCCGTTGGCGCGTGCGTCGAAGGCGTAGCAGTGGCCGTCCGGGGAGAGCGCACCCGACCGGGCGAAGGCGAGCGTGCTGTCCGGTACGAGGTTCAGGTGCACGCCGCCGGCCAGCGCCAGTGCAGCGGCGCCCGACAGCAGGCTCTCACAGGCCATCTGCACGGCGACCAGGGAGGAGGCCTGCGCCGCGTCCACGGTGAGGCTGGGCCCGCGCAGACCGAGGTGGTAGGAGACCCGGTTCGCGATGATCCCCCGGCTCAGCCCCGCCAGCGAGTGGTGGGACACCGCGTCGGGGCCGTGCTGGTGGACCAACGCCGCGTAGTCGTCACCGGTGACCCCGAGCAGGACCGCCGCCGACTCTCCGCGCAGGCTGTCCGGCACGACACCGGCGTGCTCCAGCGCCTCCCAGGCGAGTTCGAGCGCCAGCCGCTGCTGCGGGTCCATCGCCGCGGCCTCGCGCGGCGAGATGCCGAAGAACCCGGGGTCGAAGTCGGCGACCCCGTCGAGGAAGCCGCCCCTGCGGGGTGCCGCCGGGTCGGCCGGGTCCGGCAGCCCGTCGAGGTCCCATCGTCCGGCGGGCACCTCGGTAATCGCCTCCACGCCGTCCACCAGCAGCTGCCAGAAGGCGTCGAGGCCGTCGGCGCCCGGCACCCGGCAAGACATCCCGACGACGGCTACCGCGCGCTCGGTCGGATAGTTCATGGGCATGCCGTGCTCCCCTTCCGGTGGTTCCTGGCAGCGGTGCGGACCTGACTCGGTTTCCGCACGGTCAGGCTGAGATCAGCAGCGCGCGCAGCGCCTGCGGGTGGTCGGTGGCGAAGTAGCGGGCCAGCTCGCGGACGGTTTCGACCTCCAGCAGGAGGGTCCGGGGCAGCGGTCCGAAGGCCTTCTCCAGTTCCGCGATCACGCCGACCGCGATGACGGAGTCCATGCCGTACCGTTCCAACGCGGCGTCCGGAGACAGCCGTTCGGGGGCGAGCTTGAGCGACGACGCCACCAGTCGCCGCAGGTGACCGGTCGCCTCCTCCACCAGGGCCTGGCCAGCGACGTCGTCCGGCGGCACGATCGGGTCGATTTCGGTGACCGGAGCCGCGGTGGACGCGTCCCGGGCCGGGTGGGTGGCGGACCCGCCCTGCGGCTGGTCACCGGCGAACCGGGCCCGCAACTCCTCGCGTCCGCCCACCAGGACGGTGAGCCTGCTCCGGGTGGGGCCGGTGTCCTCGGGGGCCATGGCGTGTCGGAGGGCGGTCACGGCGCGGGGGGTGTCCAGGGGGAGCAGGCCGAGGGTGCGCAGGTTCTCCCGGACGGCGGTGCCGCCGATGCCGCCCTCCTCCCAGAGCGGCCAGTTGACGGAGACCGTGGTCCCGCTGCGCGCGCCGGTGCGGACGAGCCGGTCGCGGTAGGCGGCGTAGGCGTCCATGAAGGCGTTGGCGGCGGCGTAGTCGCCCTGGCCGGCGTTGCCGAACGCGCCGGAGACGGAGGAGAAGCAGACGAAGGCCCGCAGCGGCAGGTCGCGGCTCAGTTCGTCGAGGTTGACCAGGCCTCGCACCTTCGGTGCCAGCACCCGGGCGAGCTGCTCGGGGTCCTTGCGGATCAGGTAGTCGTCGGCGACCAGGCCCGCGCTGTGCACGATGCCGGTCAACGGCCCGTGGTTGTCCGCGATGTCGTCGAACAACCGGGCCACCGCGTCCCGGTCGGCCACGTCGGCGCGCTGGTAGTCGACGGTGAGGCCGCCGGCGCGCAGGGCGTTCAGCTCGCGCCGCCGCTGCTCGTCCAGCGGCGACCGGCCGGTCAGGACCACGGTGGCGTTGCTCACCGAGGCGCCGATCTCCCGCGCCACGATCCGCCCGAGTCCCCCGGCGCCGCCGGTGATCAGGTAGACACCGCCGTCCTGCCACGGCGAGGCGGCGGTGCCGGGCAGGTCCTCCCGGGTCGGCCGGGCCACCAGGCGCCGGCCGTCGCGGTAGCGCACCTCCGGCTCGGTCTCCAGCGCCGCCTCGTGCTCGAGCCGGCCGGCGAGGACCGCGACCGGCGCGCCGTCGAGGCACTCGACGTACTGCGCGTGCAGGAACGGGTTCTCCTGGTGGGCGGTCTTCAGCAGACCGGCCACCCCGCCGAAGCAGGCCAGCCGCTCCCGTTCGGTGTCCGTGCCGGCGGACCCGACCAGCACCACCTGCACCAGCACCGGGCGCCGCACACCGCCCCGCAGGACGTCCCGGAGCAGCGCGAACACCCGTCCGACGACCTCGTCGTACCGGCCGTCCAGCGGCCCGTCGTCGACGGCCACGAGATGACAGGCGGTGCCCGCCGGCAGCGCGGCCCGCAACCCGTCGTACTCCCCGGCCTCCGGCCGGCCGAGCACCACGACGTGACGCTCGGCGAACACCCTTGCGGCGCCCGCCGGTTCACCGCCCCGCGCGACCCAACCGGGCCGCAACAGCAACACCTCACCGGGCTCGGCGGCAGGCCTGTCGGGTTCCGGGACCGGCACGAGTGCGGTCACGTCGGCGGGCTGCTGCTCCCGGACGACACCGAGGTCTACCACGGGAGGGAGCGACCCCTCCGCCGCCGGCTCACCGGGGCTCGCCACTGACACGGCGACATCGGCCAACGGCTTCTCCGGCCCGCCGCCGAGGTCCAAGTCGTACCAGCAGCGGTCAGGGGCGAAGGGGTACCCGGGCAGGGAGATCCGCCGCGCGGGCAGGGCCGTCGGGTGGAGGGTCTCCCAGTTCACCGAGGCGCCGCCGGCCCACAGGCGCAGCAGGCCGTCGTATTCACCGCGGTCGGCCCAGTCGGCCGCGGCAGCACGCAGCGCCCGTTCGGCCGTCCCGTCCGACGCCCGCCGGCCGGGGTGGGCGGTGCCGCGCAGCCAACTGCTCGGCCGCTGCGGGTCGGAGACGAACGCCGCCAGCTGGGCCCTGGCGTCGTCCAGTGAGGTCACGGCGAGGGCGAGTCGCTCCTCCAACGCCATCCGCCCGATCTGCAGGGTCCAGGCGACGTCGGGGAGGTCCGCCTCGGTGAGATCCGCCAGCCGCGCGGCCAACCGCTCTGCCTGCTGGACGAGTTGGGCCTCGCTCTGGGCGGAGAGCACCAGCAGGGCCGGCCGGCCGTCGGGGGCAGGCAGCGTCGGGCGGGAGTCGGACCGCTCCGGCCGGAACTCGGCGATGACGACGTGGGCGTTCGAGCCGCCGGCGCCGAACGCGGACACGCCGGCGATCCGCGGGAACGTTCGCCGCTTCCCGTCGATCTCCAGGGTCGGGCGGTGCCACGGCGCCAGCTCCCGCTGCACCCGGACCGGGGCGCGCTCGAAGTCGATGTGCGGGTTGAGGTCGCCGGAGTGCAGGCTCGGCACCAGGTCTACGACATTGCCCACAACAGCGGCTGGGTCAACGTCGGAACCGACCATGACACCGCCGAGTTCGCGGTGGAGTCCATCCGCCGCTGGTGGCAGCACCGCGGACAAGCCGACCACCCGGACGCCACCCGGCTGCTGATCACCGCCGATTCCGGCGGTTCCAACGATCCCCGCCGCTGGACCTGGAAGAAGCACCTGCACGCCTTCGCGCAGGAGAGCGGGCTCGAGATCACGGTCTGCCACTTCCCACCTGGCACATCGAAGTGGAACAAGATAGCGACCCGTAAGGAAACTACTGCTGGTTTCGGGTTAACTCCACGGATCGGCATGGTAGATGAGCTGCTGTGGCGATCCCGGATGATGTCCTGGCGGT
>NZ_JBICZB010000019.1:71346-116514 GCF_043201815.1 Kitasatospora sp. NPDC048296 | reverse complement strand
TCGAACAACCCCTCCTGATCACGCATACCAGGATCATCTCGTACGAATGATCACAAGCCACACGCGGGTTGCCGCTTACTGACCCACGCTCCTAGCTGGTCTGGCCCGGAGGTGACGGTTCGGTGACGGTGGCTGGCGTCAGCATGGTGGCGAGTCGGTCGACGCCGAATCCGCTGATCAGGAGGCGTTCCTTGCGGCTTCCGGTGAGGCGCTGGGTCCAGTCGACGAACCCGCCGTCCGCGATCTCCAGTTGCTGACCGTGGACGGTTGCGTAGATCTTGTAGCACAGGCCGGTGTAGTAGCCGCGTCCGGTCACCCGGTCGGGATCGTCGATGATGTCAACGCCCGGTGTTCCGGCCAGCTCCGTACGTGTGCGGGCCAGGATCGGAGCGGCGGACTCGTCGAGGCAGGTGATGCGGATCTCCGTCCGGCGCACTCCAGCACGTGCCATCGCCTGGACGGCGAAATGGAGGTGCTCGACCAGGTGCTGTTGCTCGAAGGTCCGGCTGCCGGTGTCCCGGCCGGCGGTCACCAGGGCGAACAGTTGGAAGTGGGCGAGCATGCCGGGAGCGTCGAAGTGCTGGGCACGTACGACTCGTTGGGTGGCGGCCAACCGGACCGGCACGGCCGAACGGGGATCGGCGGCCAGGGCCTGGGATCTCCGCTGGGCTGCCTCCAGGGCCAGGGCATTGGTCGGGTCGGCTGCGACCTCGCTGCCCCGAACGGTGGCGACGACCTTGCGCGGGTCGACGGTCGCGACCGCCGTATGTGCTGCCAGGGGGACGAGCGGAGCCAAGGTGAGCATCTGGAAGTCATCCGGCAGCGCCGAGAGCAGGAAGTCTTCGGCTCGTCGTATCTGCGCGAAGCCGGTCGGGGCCGGGGTCACGAACCGGTCGGTGCGATAGCGCCGCATCACCTCGGCCGGGGTGAGCCGATCGGCGCGGCGTCGGAAGACTTCCAGGAGCAGCGTGGTCAGATCCGTCCCGGTCAGCCCCTCGGCCAGCAGGTCCAGCAGTTCCGGTCCGCCTGCCTTGGCCAGAACCCGGCGCAACGCCGGATCGGCCGAGTATTCATCGCTCGTCATGGCGGGCCAGTATCGCCTGGCCGGCGGCGGAGAGACCACCGATTTCCGCGCATCGTGGCCATTGTGCCGCCGCTGGACCGGCGGTTGGGTCGCGCAGCTCGCGGCGCCCTCGGCCGAACGCCTGGGGGCGGGAGCGGAACAGGTCCTCTGGGACGTGTCCACCGGTTCACAGGCACGGACGGCGCCCAACCCCGATGGAGAGTGGACCGTCGTGCAGCGCGGTCCCGCCCGTCTGTGGGACCGGGACGAGCAGGCGGTGCAGCGCTGGCAGGCCGCCGGCGAACCCCACCAGGAGGAATTCGGTATCACGGTCTCGGCCGCCGGCCAGCGCGTCTGGCTGCGCAGCGAGGACGGGCCCGGCTGGGACCTGCCGATCTGACGCACGCCGTCGTCCCGCCCGAAGGGGGCGCGGGACCAGCCGGCCCCGCAGCTCCACCTGATCCGAAGTCACCGCGCGGCGAACGCGGCAGGCAGAATGACCAACGCGGCAAGTGCCGCCACGGCATCAGGGAGACCGCATGGCTGACTACTTTCCGTACCACATCGTGACCAGGAGAGGGGACTTGACGCTCATCTGGCGGCCCGGAGAAGGCGATGCCCCCGATGAGTTCGTCGTTGACGAACTCGGAAGACTCCTCGCGTTCCGTGAGCTCACACCGCTGCAGGAAGGCTGCGATCGCAACGGCTGGGAGCTCACCTGGGAGGGTGAAGGCACGCTCGATCTGGGTGTCGTACGGCGGTGGGTCGAGCACCCTGACCTCGGCCCGGTCCCGGCGGTATTGCTGCTGGATGCGTGGAACTTCTTCGAAGACCTCTCCCGCAGCGTGAAGACCGGCCCACCCCTTCCCTCCCAGGGACCGATCCACGACAACGCCTACGAAAAGATCTTCGGCGGCGAAGCTCTCGAACCGACCGCGGGCGACGGAGCCTGGACGGACGAGGAGACCGCGGCCGTGCGCGAACTCCTGCGCGTGGGGCTGGACCTCTGGGAACAGGCCGTACACGGGTCCGGCACCGGCTGATCGCGGCGGGCGAACTGGCGCTCCTCTCAGTGGCGGTGGTGGTTGTCGGGCTGGCCGGGGTCTCCGGGGTGTTCCAACCCCTCGACCAGGGTGAGGCGTTGGGCGCGTTCGTGGTCGAGCCAGCGGACGAAGGCAGCTCGACGGGCGGCTTCGCGGAAGACGGGGGTGGGGTCATGGTTCTGCGGGATGGTGAGGGTGGCGAGGAGGGCGGCCTTCCAGGGGCCCACGGTGACCCACTCCCCCGGTTGGGCGGCGCGGAGGGCCTCCGCGAGGGCCACAGGGAGGGTGTCCGGGTCGGCCTCGAAGGCGCCGTCGGGGAGAGCGAGGTGCCAGCGGGTGGCCGGCGGGCGACTGGTCAGGGTGCGGTAGTGGGCGATGTCATCGGGTGAGGGCTCGACCTCGGCGGTGACCGCCTCGTAGACAGCCCGCACGACTGCGCTGCCCTCGTAGGCGGCGGCTGTGATGGAGCCGAGTTCGACGGCGGCCTGTTGGTCGAGGCGGGCGGGGCCGGATTCGCTGCCGGGCAGCTCGCGTTCCGCGGCGACCACCTCGCAGAGGGCTTCGGTGAGGAGTACCTGCGCGACCCACCGGACGAGCTGACGGTCCTCCGAGCTGCCCGGCCGGGGCAGCGCGGTGGAGCGTGGGCCGCTCCGGAGGGCGGCGAGGCGCTCGGAGAGAGCGGTACGAGGGAGCGGGTGTCCGTCGAGCAGGCCGAGAGTCATGCCTCCACCACCAGGGCGACGGTCGGGGCGTACTGGCAGCGGCCGAACCACATGACCTTGGCCAGCGCCCAGTACGCGCCGGGGTCGGTGGACTCGGGGGCGGCGATGTCGAAGTCGACGGTCACGGAGGAGTCGGCCGGGACGGTGAAGCCGCGTACCGGGTCGGCGATGGCCTCCCAGGTGCCCCACGGGGAGACCAGTTGGAGTTCGCCTCGGATCTCGCCGCGCGTGCGGTTGGTGAGGGTGAGGCCGAGGGTGGTGCGGCCGCCGGGGGCCAGGTGCAGGGACTCGTGGGAGACGTCGACGGACAGGCCGGTGTCCCGACCGGTCGCGGCCTTGGTGCCCTGGGCCGCCGTCCAGTCCTCGGGGGTGTCCCCGGGGACGGGCAGCAGCTCGGGCAGGTCGCCGACGGCGATCGTGACCACGTCCTCGATCTGCTGGCCGTCGTGCTCGATCCGGACGGCGGCGAAGTGCAGCCCGGGTTCGGCGTCCGCCGGCGGGGTCAGGGTGACCGGGAAGCGCAGGTGCCCGCCCGCCTCCAGCCGGTACGGGCGGCTGCCGAGGCTCGACGCCCAGCCCTCCGGCGGCAGGACGACGGCCGCGCCCTCGACGGCGGCGTCCCGCAGCTGCGAGGAGAGCGCGGCCGAGAACGTCACCGCCTCCCCCGCCGTCCGCAGCAGCCCCGGCGAGGCGCCGACCGACACCGGCAGGTACCCGAGCGGTGCCGGGCCCCGGTTGTGCAGCCAGTAGCGGGCGTGGACGGGCTGGGCGGGCTCGGCGACCGGGCCGAGCACGGGGCCGCCGCCCTCCGCCGTCACCGCAGGAGCCGCGAGCAGGGTGGCGATCTGTGAACCGGCCAGGTCGAGGACGTCGGCCGGCTCCCCGAGCGGGCGTTCCAGCAGGTCGGCGGGCCGCACCTCGTCCAGGCCGAGCGCGCCGCCGAGCTGCGCCGTCCGCCCGAGGCCGGTGGACTCGACCAGCCGGACGGTGAGGTCCCGCCCGCCCTCCGCAGAAGCCGAACCGTGGGCGATCGGGTTGCCGGCGGGCTTGAGCGCGCCGAGCAGCACCTCGCGCTGCGGTTCGACCCGCAGCCAGGACAGCGTGGCCGGTAGCGGCCCCTCCTGCGCGTCCACGACCCGCGCGTACAGCGGGTGGTTGAACTCCTGCCCCCGGGCGGGCAGCGTCTGCGCCCGCCAGTCGCCGTCGCCGCCGACCAGCGCATAGGTGAACTCGTGCGTCCAGTGCTGGAGCTGGAAGGAGACGCCGTCCGGCAGGGTGCGCCGGGGCGGGTCGATCCACACTCCCGACGGCCAGCCGGTGCACGAGCGCATCAGCGACAGGTGCAGCGCGCCGGTGGCGTCCACCGCGAAGCCGGGCAGGCCGAAGCTGAGCAACGCCACGGTGCGGTCGGCGAGTTGGTCCAAAACCACAGAAGGGCAGACGGCGGTGATCCGCGCGTCCGCGAGGTCGTCCACCAGCGCCGCCACGTCCGATACGACCAAGGCGGGAAGGGAACGCAGGTCGCGCAGGTCGGCGTCCGGCCGCCACACCTCGGTGAGCGGCGTCAGCGCCGGTACCCACACCGCGCCGTGCGCCTTCAGTACCGCCGCGTACTCCTCCCCCGACCGCTCGATCAACTCCCGTGCAGCATCGTTGACTTCCGGGCCGCCGACGACGATCCGGAAGTCCGGCAGGTTGGAGTCCACGTCCAGCCACCCGTACCGCGCCCAGTCCGACCCCGCGGTGGTGGTGGTGACCCCGACCCGGGCGAGGGCGACCACCAGTGGCCGGGCGTCCGCCGCGTCGTCCAGCGTCGGCACGACCACCTCCGCCACGCCCAGCGCCCGCGAGCCGACCACCGTCCCTATCGGATCGGTGAGCTCCACCCGCGCCGTAGCGCCCAGCCCGAACCAGGTGTTGGCCGGGTTGTCCAGCGTCCACGGCGCCTCCGCCGAGTCCACGTCCGGCATCGCGAAGCCGCGCCCGATGACCGCTCCCGCGACCTCGCTGACCGGGAGCCCGCCGGGCACCTCCACCGGGAAGCGCAGCCGCAGCAGCCGGTCGGCGCCGGAGTAGTCCACGACCCTGGTCCGGCAGTCCACCCGATCGAGGTCCCGCCACAGCGTGACCGTTTGCTCGTAGCGGAGCCCGTCGACCGTCCCTGCGATCACCAGCCGCTCGCCGAGCGGGCCGGTCTCCCGCCGGACCGAGGCCCCGGCGGTCCCGGAGCCGACCACCGGCCCGCTCGGCACCAGGTGCCACGGGCCCTCGCCGAAGTCGGGGTGCTGCGGGTACTCCTCGTACACCCGCAGCTCGTTGCCGATCCGGCCGTCCTGGATCAACTCCCGTTCGTGCAGCAGGTCGTAGACCGAGGAGAGCCCGCCGCCGCGCGCCGGGTCGGCGGTCACCCGGTACCGCTCGTTGGTAATCACCGCGCCTTCGGCGGCCGTCCAGGCGGAGACGGCGGCGCCCTCCACCAGCCGCCAGGTCCGCCAGCCGAGCGCGGGAACGTCCTCGGCCAGGAAGCGCAGCCTCCCCCGGTCGACGACGCTCGGCACCGGCGAACCCGCCTCGTCCAGTACCCGCACCGACCGCACACCGTCGGGGAGTTCGACCACCACCAGGTCCGTCCGGTCGAAGGACAGCGTGTTGGTCACCACCACCGCCGCCCCGGCCCCGACTGCCGCCCCGACGCCCACCGTCGAGATCCGCGCCGTCAGCGCGTCCAGCGCCGCGTCCCGCACGGCCGACGCCAGGTCGTACGCCTCCCGCCAGCCGCCCAGCAGATCCAGGTACACCTGGTCCGACTCCGAGCCGGTGATCGCGTCGTGGTGTGCGCCGTAGGCGAGTTGGCGCCACACCTTGTCGAGCGCGGCGGCCGGGTAGCGTCCGAGCCCGTGGACGGCGGCCAGCGTAGCGAGCTTCTCCGCGTCCACCGCCGCGACCTCACCCGCCCGCTGGGCCTGCTTGGTGTCGATGTACGAGACGTCCTTGCCGGTGTACACGGGATTCATGTCGCGGGTCTGCGGGCTGAGTCGGCGGCCGCTCACAGACAATTCGGCCCGGACGGCGTCCAGGAAGTCGCGCGGGGTGGCGCAGACGAAGCGCGGCCACAGGTACTTGGCGGCCCAGGAGCGGTGGATCTCGGTGACCCACTTGTTCGGCGGGGTGTAGTCCGTCCCCACCGGCAGCAACAGGTTCTTCGTGGCGCCAACCGGCTTGAGCTTCCGGTAGAGCTCGTACACGGCCTGCTCGGCGGTGGCGAGGTCGGGCGAGGAGTCCATCCACCAGCCGGCCGAGTAGTGGTGGGGCATGTAGTGGGTGAGCACGCCCTCCCCGCCGGGCGCGATCCATTCGAACTCGCTCGGGAACTGCATCACCCGGGCGTCGTCCTTGCCCTCGCGGAAGTTCTTCTGGATCGGGCCCCACTGGTGGAACGGCCCGCGGGCCCAGGCGCTGCCGGTGAGGCCGGCCGCGGCGAGATGGCCGGGGAACTGCGGGTCGTGCCCGAACACGTCGAGTTGCCAGGCGGTTTGCGGGTCGCCGCCGAGGATGTCGCGCTGGTAGCCGATGCCGTAGACGATGTTGCGGATGGTCGTCTCGGCACCGGTCAGGTTGGTGTTCGGCTCGTTGTAGGTGCCGCCGACGAGTTCGACCTGCCCGCGCTCCAGCAGCAGGCGCAGGGTCTCGCGGCGCTCCGGGTGCTGGTCGAAGTACGGCTTCAGATAGTCGACTTCGGCGAGCACGAACTTGTACACCGGATCCCGCAGCGCGAGGTCCAGATGGGCGTCCACGAGGGCGAAGCCGTTGCGCTCCCACAGCGGCCGGGTGGTGGCGTCGGCCGAGAGCAGCTCCCAGGGGGAGGTGTAGGCGGCCTGGGTGTTCCACCAGACCGGGTCGAAGTGGAAGTGGGAGACCAGGAACATCGTCCACCCGGGCTCGGCGACCTCCACGAGCGCCTCGGTCGCCGCCGACCCCGCCCGTACGGTAACGGGCAGTTGGGCGCCGACCTCCGCGCCGGTGATCTCCAGCGGGACGTCGACCAGCCCCGTACCGGTCGCCTCGCCGTGGACGCCCGGCCCGCGGACGGTGATCCGGGTGGCCGGGCCGTCGATCGTCACCCACAGGATCTGGCGCGGGGCGTCCTCGTGGCCGACGAACAGGTCGGTGCTCTCGACGGCGGTGATGGTGGTGACCGGCACGGGGGTGGTTCCTTTCCGGAGATCCGAAGAAGCGGGCGGGTCTAGGCTCCCCAGGCCTCGAACTCGTAGATGCGGGCGGCCGGATCGGTGGTCTGGGTGGGCTTGGTGACGACCAGCCGTACGTAGCGGGCGGTGGTGTTCACCGGGTGGGTGGTGGTCCCGGCCGTGTTGCCGGTCACGGTGGCGACGGTCGTCCAGGGGTCGGTCGTGTTGGACCGGATCTGGACGGAGAAGTCCCGGGTGTTGTACGAGGCGCTCTCGCCGCCCGCCTGGGCGTGCTTGACCACGAACCTGTTCAGCTTCTTCGCCGAACCGAGGTCCACCTCAAGCCACTTGGACGAGGTCAGCGTGCACCACTTGTCGCTGTTCCCGCCGCTGACACTGCCGTTGACGGCCTTGGCCGGCCCCTCGTTGGCGTTGCACTGGCCGGAGGCGGTCGCCGGGCGGTTCAGCGCCAGGTTGGTGGAAGTGGGCGGCGTTCCGGTCCAACTCACCGTGGTGGAGGCAGCGGTGGAGCGCCCGTACGTGGTGGACACCGCCTCGACGTCCAGCGTGGTGGTGGCCTCGGTCCCGGCCCGGTCGAGCTTCCCGACGAAGTACGCGTCGTTGGGTGTGGCGCCCAGGAAGGTGCGGCTGCCGTCCGCGTTGCGCCGGTACACCTCGTAGTGGTGGACGTTGCCGCCGGGTGCGGCCGTCCAGGAGAGCCGCAGCGACTGGCTGACGCCCGCGGTCACGTCGCTCGCGCCGAGGACGGTCAGCCCGCTCGGGGCGGCCGGGGTCTCCATCGCCCCGTCGTGGACGGCGACTTGGCCGACTCGGAGGTCGTACGCCGGGTCGGCGCCGTCCACCTGGAGGGCGAGTTGGGAGATGGTCCGGCCCGCGTACGGGGAGAGGTCGAGGGTGTGGCGTTCCCAGCCGGTGCCGGAGTCGTCGCCGACGTCCACGGTGGTGAAGCCGCCCGGGGAGTCGGTGAAGGCGAGGGCGGCCTTGAGCTTGGTCGGGCCGGCGGCCGGGGTTTTGACCACCAGGTCGAGTTTGGTGTTCGCCGCGACCGGCAGGCTGGTCTCGTACAGTCGCACGGTGTTGGCGGCGTCCAGGGTGCCGGTCAGCCGCAGCGAGGAGCCGCCCTGATAGGCGTCGGTGAAGTCGACGGAGGGACTCAGCTTGCTGCCGGTGGAGTTGACCACCCAGCGGTAGGTCGGCGGGACGTCCTGGAGCGAGAGGTTGTTCCAGCCGCCGGTGGCGACCCGGGTGCCGGCCGCGTTGTAGAAGTCGCCCTGGCCGGTGTTGAAGTTGGTGACGAAGGGCTTGGCGGTGATCGGCGAGGACTCGGCGACGTAGCCGGCCAGGCCGGGCCAGCTGCTGGAGAGGTCGGTGTTCGAGGGGTCGTTGTTGGCGCCGACCCAGTAGCGGGCGTCCTTGGCGTAGAAGTCGGCGCGGTCGGTGGCGGACTTCCAGGTCCACTCGGGCCGGTAGAGGCCGAGCGAGGTGGTGTGCGGCTGTCCGGACGGGAAGAGGGTGTTCCAGTCGACGGAGGTGTTGTAGCCGTTGGCCTCGGTGTCGATGCCGGCGTACAGCTCGTACTCGCTGCGGCCGAGCTGCCGGGCCAGCGTCCGGGAGGAGTCCAGACCGTCGGGCGTCCAGCCGAAGTTGAGGAACATCGAGTCCGAGGTGCGCTTCGGACCGTCCTGCAGGAACGGCGAGTTGGCCGGGGTGAGGGCGTTCTGCCAGTCGACCGCGCCCGACGTCGTCATCGCGTCGTACCACATGAAGTCGGTGCCGCTCTGCGCCTTGGTGTACTGCATCAGCTCCTGCAGCTCGGTCGCGAGGCCCGAATCGCCGCCGCCGGTCTCCTGGTTGATGAACCAGCCGTCGAAGCCGTAGTACTGGGCGGCCTGGGCCAGCTTGTCGGCGACGGGGTAGCGGTCGCCGGACTTCTGGACGAAGTCGCGCACCCACTGGAGCTGGCCGCCGTACGCGGCGGGTGGGAAGAAGACGGTGCCGTAGACCTTGACGCCGTTGCGGTGGGCGGCGTCGATGACGGTCGGGTTGGGGGCGAGGATCAGGCCCTCGCCGGCCGAGCCGCCCCAGAACACCAGCTTGTCGACGTACTGCCAGTAGCCGAAGGCGTAGTAGTTGGGATCGGCCGAGCCCTGGGAGGGGTTGTTGGAGGTGGGGGCGAAGGAGACCAGCGAGGCGATCTTCCCCTCGCCCGCACGGGCGTTGGGGTTGGCGGCCAGGGCCGGGTCGCTGGTGCGCGGCTGGAGCGGGACGCGGGAACGGTTGAACCGGGCGTCCGGGTCGGTGGCCGGGTCCCAGTTCAGGATGGTGCTGGGGTACCAGTACGAGGCGTAGGGCTGGCTCCCGGGCGCGGCGACGACCGGCGAGGCCGGAACCGGAGCGGCCTGGGCGGCGGGTACGACGCCCAGCGCGGCCGTCGCGAGCGCGGCGCTGAGCAGCAGGGGGAGACGTCTTGACATGCGGTGGCTCCGATCGAGCGGAGTGGGTGGGGCCGGGCCCACCGGCAGCGGCAGGCCCGGGTGCATGCGGGCGCGGCGGTGCTCATCGCGAGGGGGAATTCAGCGAACATGACAGCGGACAGTGCGCAGGACCGGACCCCCTCGGCGCAGCGAGGCTAAACCGGTTCAGAACCCGTGTCAACGACTCCCGCAGCAACCACTCCGACCGGTGAGTGCGGCGCGGCACCCGGCGGCGAGGTGGACTCCCGTACGGTCAGCCGGGGCGTGGGCATCTGCAGGTCCCGTCCGGGCCCGGTCCCGTCCACCGCCTCCAGCAGGCTGCGCGCGACCTGCTCGCCGAGCGCGAAGGTGTCCCGGCTGAGCGCGGTCAGCGGCGGGTGGACGATCCGGGCGAGCACCGAGTCGTCGAAGGAGACGATGGACAGCTCGCCGGGCACCGCGACGCCCATCTCCCCCGCCACGCCGAGCCCGGCGACGGCCATCACGTCGCTGTCGTAGACGATCGCGGTGGGCCGCCTGGCCCGGGAGAGCAGGGTGCGGGTGGCCGCCGCGCCCTCGGCGTCGCTGAAGTCGGTGGGCACCGAGACCGCCTCCTCCAGTCCGAGCCGGCGCGAGGCGTCGCGCAGCGCGCGGATCCGCCGCTGGGTGTGCTGGAAGTGCGGCAGTCCGGCCAGGTGTGCGATCCGGCGGTGCCCGACGGCGGCCAGGTAGTCGACGATGGAGAGCATCGCCTCCCGGTCGTCGGCCCAGATCCGCAGCTGGTTGCCGCCCTTGCCGGGCCCGCCCAGGACGACGGCGGGCAGCCCGAGTTCGTCCAGCACCGGCAGCCTCGGGTCCTTGACCTGCAGGTCGACCACGATGAAGCCGTCCACCCGGTGCTCGGAGGCCCAGCGCCGGTAGACCTCGATCTCGGCGGCGGTGTCCTCGACGACCATCAGGTGCAGCGCGACCGAGCCGGCCGAGAGCACGGCCTGCAGACCGGAGAGCAGCTGGCTGAAGAACGGCTCGACACCGATGGTGCGGGCCGGGCGGGCGATCACCAGGCCGACGGCGTCCGCCTTGGCCCCGCCGAGGGCGCGCGCGGCGCTGTGCGGCCGCCAGTTCATCTCCTCGGCCACCCGCAGGATCCGGGCCCTGGTCGCCTCGCTGACCCCCGGGCGGCCGTTGAGCGCGAAGGACACCGCGCCCTTGGAGACGCCGGCCTGGCGCGCGATGTCGGCGATCGTCGGTCTGCCCACAGAACCCGACTCCTCTCTTGACAGCCAAGTTTAGGCGGGAGCATAGTCCCTGCCATAGCTAGACCGGTTTAGTTAGTCAGATTCTGATTTCCGCACCATCCCCCACCCACCCCCAGGACCGGGAGACCCTCATGCGAAGAATCTGGGCGGCACTGACGACAACGGCCTTCACCGCGGCGGCCCTCACCGGCTGCGGACTCGGCTCCGGCGACGGCAGGAGCAGCGACAGCGTGGCGAGTGCGGCCGCCACCGGTGAGGTCAAGGGCAAGGTCTCGCTCCAGACCTGGGCGCTCAAGCCCAAGTTCACCGACTACATGCAGGGCGTGATCGACGGCTTCAAGAAGAAGTACCCCGGCGTCGAGGTCGACTGGCTGGACCAGCCCGGCGAGGGCTACTCCGACAAGGTGCTCAGCCAGGCCGCCTCCGGCACCCTGCCCGACGTGGTCAACCTCCCGCCGGACTTCGCCTTCCCGCTCGCGAAGAAGGACGTCCTGCTGGACGTCGCCAAAGCCGACCCCAAGCTCGCCGACGAGTACGTCGCCGGTGGCGTGGAGGCCTACCGCTACCACGGCTACCAGGGCACCTTCGGCTACCCCTGGTACCTCAACACCGATGTGAACTACTGGAGTTCGGAACTCCTCACGAAGAACGGCCTGGACCCGAAGAAGCCCCCGACCACCCTGGACGAACTGATCGCCCAGGCCCGGGTGATGAAGGAGAAGTCCGGCGGCCAGACCTACCTGATGAGCCGCAAGCCGGGCCTCGGCGACCTCTACAACATCGGCGTGAAGATCATGGCCGACGACGGCAAGTCCTTCACCTTCAACACCCCCGAGGCCGCCGCCCTGCTGGACAAGTACCGCGACGCCTTCAAGGAAGGCCTGATGCCGAACGGCGTGCTGACCGACACCTACGCCGGCAACTCCAAGCTGTTCAGCTCCGGCACGGCGGCCTGGACCACCGGCGGCGGCAACTTCATCACCAGCCTCGCCACCGACAACCCGACGCTCGCCCCGAAGGTCGTCCCCTCCCCCGCGATGGCCACCCCGCCGCTGTACGTCCAGGGCCTGTCCATCCCCAAGAACACCAAGAACCCGGCCGCCGCGGTCGCCCTCGCCCGCTGGGTCACCAGCCCCGAGAACCAGGCCGCCTTCGCCCACCTGACCAGCGTCTTCCCGTCCACCAAGGCCTCCGCGAACGACCCGTTCTTCAGCAAGAGCGACGGCACCAACGCGGGCGACGCCAAGGTGATCGCCTTCACCTCGCTCGCCAAGGCCGAGCTGATCCAGCCGGTCGAGGTGGACGACGCGATGGGCACGATCATCAAGCAGCAGTTCGCGCTGGCCATCAGCGGCGAGACCAGTTCCAAGCAGGCGCTGGACACCGCCGTCGAGCAGTGCGACAAGCTGCTCAAGGGCTGACTGCCGCTCCGAGGACCGTACCGGCGAAGCGGCGGGTCTCCCCCACACCCGCCGCCCCGGGAACGACCTGTACCCCAGGCCCCCAGGCCCGCACCACCCCGGGCCGCGGCAGGGCCGAGGCCCCCGAAAGGCAACGGCATGACCCACCGGCGCTGGTTCACTCCCTGGCTGCTCGCCGGGCCCGCGATACTCTGGCTGGCCGTCTTCAACCTCTGGCCGGCCGTCAACACGGTGATCCTGTCCTTCACCAACGCCAAGCCCCTTGGCGGCGGGCAGTTCACCGGCCTGGAGAACTACGGCCGCCTGCTCGACGACGACCAGCTCGCCGCCGCCCTGCTCAACAGCATCGTCTTCATGCTGGCCTGCCTCCCCCTGCTGACCGTCCTGCCGTTGCTGCTCGCCCTGCTCGTCCAGCGCCGCATCCCCGGCATCACCTTCTTCCGCACCGCCTTCTACACCCCGGTGATCGCCTCCGCCGTCGTGGTGGCGCTGATCTGGGGCTGGGTGCTGGACGACCGCGGCCTGGTCAACGGCCTGCTCCAGCAGACCGGGCTGGCCCACTCCCCGGTCTCCTTCCTCACCGACCGCTGGCTGCTGCTGTTCAGCGCGATCGCCCTGACCGTCTGGAAGGGCCTCGGCTACTACATGGTCATCTACCTGTCCGCCCTCGCCAACGTCCCGCGCGAGCTGCACGAGGTGGCGGCCGTGGACGGCGCCGGCTCGCTGCGCCGGTTCTGGCACGTCACCCTGCCCGGGGTGCGCCCGACCATGGTGCTGATCTCGGCCCTCATCTCGGTCAGTTCGCTGCGCGTGTTCTCCGAGCTGTACGTGCTCTCCAACGGCCAGGGCGGGCCCGGCGGCCGGGACATGTCGGTGGTGATGCTGATCCAGATGTACAGCCGCGGCTTCAACGGCCACCTGGGCTACGCCTCCGCGCTCAGCCTGCTGCTGTTCGTCATCACCCTCGGCCCGATGCTGTTCCTGATGCGGCTGAACCGGAAGGCGGCCTGACCCCGTGACCACCGTCCGCGAACCCGAGACCGCCGTCCGTGCAGCGAAGCCCTCCGGGCGCCCGAAGGCCGCACGGGGCTTCAACACCCCCTCCCCCGCCCGGACCGCCGCCCGCTACCTGCTCCTGGTCCTCGTCCTGCTGCTGGTCATCGGCCCCTTCCTGTGGCAGCTCTCCACCTCCCTCAAGGGCCCCGCCGAGGACGTCTTCACCCGCACCCCGAGCTTCATCCCCGACCAGCCCACCCTCGGCAACTACGGCAAGGTCGCCGACACCGTCCCGGTGTGGACCTACGCCCTCAACTCGCTGATCGTGGCCGCCGTCTGCATCACCGGCAACGTGGTCGGCTGCACCCTCGCCGGCTACGCGCTGGCCCGGCTGCGCTTCCGCGGCGCCAAACTGGTCCTCGGCCTCTTCCTGGCCACCCTGGTCCTGCCCGGCGAGGTCACCATCACCTCCCAGTACGTGCTGGTGCGCAGCCTCGGCCTGGCCGACAGCCTGGCCGGCGTCGCCCTGCCCGGCGCGATCGCGATGCTCAACGTGCTGCTGATGCGCACCGCGTTCGCCGCCGTACCGGTCGAACTCGACCAGGCCGCGCTGGTCGACGGCGCCAACGTCTGGCAGCGGCTGTGGCACATCGGCCTGCCCAATGTGCGCGGCATGCTCAGTGTGATCGTCATCTTCACCTTCATCGGCGCCTGGGACGACTTCCTCTGGCCGCTGATCGTGCTCAACGACCCGCAGAAGTACACCCTCACCGTCGGGCTCCAGTACCTCAACGGCACCTTCTCCGCCAACCCCCGGCTGATCGCGGCCGGCACCATGATCGCCTTCCTGCCGATCGTCGTGGTGTTCGGCGTCTGCCAGCGCTTCTTCTTCAAGGGCGTCGAGGAGGGAGCCGTCAAGGGATGAGCCCGTCAAGGGATGAGCCCGCCTCCCATCACTCCCCAACCGAGTTGAGGAAGCCCAACGTGACCACCCCTCCGCGCTTCGGCGTCAACTACACCCCCAGCGCCGGCTGGTTCCACCACTGGCTCGACTTCGACCTCGACGCCGTGCGCGCCGACTTCGACTCCATCGCCGCCCTCGGCCTGGACCACGTCCGGGTCTTCCCGCTCTGGCCGCTGTTCCAGCCCAACCGCACCCTGATCCGCCCGCGCGCCGTCGAGCAGCTGACCGCCCTGGTGGACGCGGCCGGCGAGCGCGGCCTGGACGTCGCGGTGGACGGTCTGCAGGGCCACCTGTCGAGCTTCGACTTCCTGCCCTCCTGGACCCGGACCTGGCACCGGCGGAACATCTTCACCGACCCCGAGGTCCTCGACGGCCAGGCCGCCTACCTGCGAACCCTGGCCGAGGCGCTGCGCGAGCGGCCCAACTTCCTCGGGATGACGCTCGGCAACGAGATCAACCAGTTCTCCGGCGCCCCGCACCCCGACCCGGACCGGGTCACCCCCGCCGAGGCCGAGGCCTGGCTGCGCCGGATGCTCGCCGCCTGCGAGCAGGGCGCGCCCGGGCGGCTGCACCTGCACGCCTCCTACGACGCCGCCTGGTACCTGGACGGGCACCCGTTCACCCCCTGGCACTCGGCCCGACTGGGCGCCGCCACCGCCGTGCACTCCTGGGTGTTCAACGGCACCGCCCAGCGCTACGGCGCCCGCTCCACCGCCACCACCGAGCACGCCGCCTACCTGGTGGAGCTGTCCAAGGCCTGGGCGGACGACCCGGCCCGCCCGGTCTGGCTGCAGGAGGTCGGCGCGCCCGCCCCGCACATCGGCGCCGAGGACGCGGCCCGGTTCACCGGGGCGACCGTCGAGGCCGTGCTGGACTGCCCGGACCTGTGGGGCGTCACCTGGTGGTGCTCGCACGACGTGGACCGCTCGCTCGCCGACTTCCCCGAACTCGAGTACAGCCTCGGCCTGTTGACCACCGACCGGCGGGTCAAGCCGGCCGGCGCCCGGCTCGCCGAGGCCGCCGCCGAGGCCCGCCGCTCCTGGCAGCCGCCGGGGCCCCGCGGCACCGCCGTGGTGGTGGTCGCCGGCGACGAGGTCACCTCCCCCCGGCGCTCGGTCTGCGGCCCCGGCGAACCGGTGTACGAGGCGTTCATGCGCCTCGCCGAGGCGGGCGCCCGCCCGACCACCGTGCTCGCCGAGCGCGCCGGCGACCGGGCGCACCTGGCCGCGCGCGGCATCACCGAGGTGGTCCACCCCGACGACGTACGTTCCCTGTAGCCGTCCTCACCGTCCCCCAGCACGCAACGGAGCCTGCCGACATGCACGATGACCGCACCCTGGTCGAGTCCCGCCTCAAGCGCGTCCTGGAGGAGCGCATCCTCCCGGCGGTCCACCCCGAGTCCGTCCCGCTGGAGGTCGGCATCTGGACCGCCACCGGCGAGCCCGTCCCGGTCGCCGAGGGCCTGGCCGCGCCGCGCACCCCGATCGCGGTCGGCGACGCCTGGGGCGCGCCCTGGGGCACCAGTTGGCTGACCGTGACCGGCACCGTCCCCGAGGCCTGGGCCGGGCGGACGGTAGAGGCGCTGATCGACCTCGGCTTCGACGCCAACATGCCCGGCTTCCAGTGCGAGGGCCTGGTCTACCGCCCGGACGGCAGTCCGGTGAAGGGCCTCAACCCGCGCAACCAGTGGGTGCGGATCGCCGCCCCGGCGGCCGGCGGCGAGCAGGTGCTGCTGCACGTCGAGGCTGCCGCCAACCCGGTGATCCTGGACTACCACCCCTTCCTGCCCACCGAGTTGGGCGACAAGGAGACGGCCGGCGACCAGCCGCAGTACAAGCTGGCCCGGATGGACCTGGCGGTCTTCGACGACACGGTCTGGCAGCTGTCGCTGGACCTGGAGGTGCTCGGCGAGCTGATGGCCGAGCTGCCGGTGGACAACGCCCGCCGCTGGGAGGTCCTGCGTGCGGTCGAGCGCTGCCTCGACACGGTCGACCTGCAGGACGTCAACGGGACCGCTGCCGCCGCCCGTTCGGAGCTGGCGGCCGTGCTCTCCGCGCCCGCCGCGCCGTCCGCGCACCGGATCAGCGCGATCGGCCACGCCCACATCGACTCCGCCTGGCTCTGGCCGCTGCGCGAGACCGTCCGCAAGGTGGCCCGCACCACCGCCAACATGACCGCCCTGCTGGAGGACGAGCCGGACTTCCTCTACACCATGTCCCAGGCGCAGCAGTACGCCTGGATCAAGGAGCACCGCCCCGAGGTGTACGCGCGGGTCCGCAAGGCGGTGGCCGAGGGGCGGTTCGTCCCGGCCGGCGGCATGTGGGTGGAGTCCGACACCAACATGCCGAGCTCCGAGGCGATGGCCCGCCAGTTCGTGCACGGCAAGCGGTTCTTCCTGGAGGAGTTCGGGGTCGAGAACCACGAGGCGTGGCTGCCGGACACCTTCGGCTTCACCGGCGGTCTGCCGCAGATCATCCGCAACGCGGGCTCCAAGTGGCTGCTGACCCAGAAGATCTCGTGGAGCCAGGTCAACAGGTTCCCGCACCACACCTTCCTCTGGGAGGGCATCGACGGGACCCGGATCTTCACCCACTTCCCGCCCGTGGACACCTACAACTGCTCCATGAAGGGCAGTGAAATCGCCCACGCGGCACGGAACTTCAAGGACAAGGGGGTGGCCCGGCACTCGCTCGCCCCGACCGGCTGGGGCGACGGCGGCGGCGGGACGACCCGCGAGATGGTCGCCAAGGCGGCCAGGATGAAGAGCCTTGAGGGATCGGCCACCGTCCGCTGGGAGAAGCCCGCCGAGTTCTTCGCCAAGGCGGAGGCCGAGTACCCGAACCCGCCGGTCTGGGTCGGCGAACTCTACCTGGAGCTGCACCGGGCCACCCTGACCAGCCAGGCGAGGACCAAGCAGGGCAACCGGCGCAGCGAGAACCTGCTGCGCGAGGCCGAACTCTGGTGCGCCACCGCCGCGTTGCGCACCGGCGCCGAGTACCCGTACGAGCAGCTGGACCGGATCTGGAAGACCGTCCTGCTGCACCAGTTCCACGACATCCTGCCCGGCTCCTCGATCGCCTGGGTGCACCGCGAGGCCGAGGCGACGTACGCGGCGCTGGCGGGGGAGCTGGAGGCGCTGGTCGAAGCCGCCCAGCAGGCCCTGGCCGGGGCCGCCTCGGGCGGGCGCGAGCTGGTGTTCAACGCGGCGCCGCACGCGCGCTCGGCCGTTCCGGCGGGCGGGGCGGCGGTCGCCGTCCAGGACGGTACGGCCTGCTCGGTTGCGCCGGTGGACGGGGGCGGCTTCACGCTGTGCAACGGCCTGCTGGAGGTCGTGGTCGACGCCGACGGCCTGATCGGTTCGGTGGTCGAGACGGCGAGCGGCCGGGAGAGCGTCGCCCCCGGCGGCCGCGCCAACCTGCTCCAGCTGCACCCCGACTTCCCCAACATGTGGGACGCCTGGGACGTCGACCAGTTCTATCGCAACACCGTCACCGACCTGACCGGCGTGGACTCGCTCACCGCCTCGGCCACCAGCAGCCAGGCCTCGGTCCGGATCGCGCGCTCCTTCGGCTCCTCCACCGTCGTCCAGACCCTCACCCTGCGGGCCGGCGAGCAGCGGCTCGACATCGACACCGAGGTCGACTGGCACGAGACCGAGAAGTTCCTCAAGGCCGCGTTCCCGCTGGACATCCACACCGAGCGCTACGCCGCCGAGACCCAGTTCGGTCACCTCTACCGGCCCACCCACACCAACACCAGCTGGGACGCCGCCAAGTTCGAGGCCTGCAACCACCGCTTCGTCCACCTGGACGAGCCCGGCTGGGGCATCGCCCTGGTGACCGCCTCCACCTACGGCCACGACGTCACCCGCACCGTGCGCGACGGCGACGGCGGCACCACCACCACGGTCCGCTTCTCGCTGCTGCGCGCCCCGCGCTTCCCCGACCCGAGGACCGACCAGGGCCTGCACCGCTTCCGGCACGCCCTGGTCCCGGGCGCGGCGATCGCCGACGCCGTCCGCGAGGGCTACCGGATCGGCCTGCCCGAGCGGCGGGTCACCGGCAGCGTCGAGCAGGTCGCGCCGCTGGTCGAGCTGGACAACGACGCCCTGGTGGTCAGCGCGGTCAAGCTCGCCGACGACCGCAGCGGGGATCTGATCGTCCGGGTCTACGAGGCGGGCGGCGGCCGCTCCCGGGGCCGGCTCACCACCTCCTTCCCGCTGGCCGGCGCCGTCCCCTGCGACCTGCTGGAGCGGCCCTGGGACGGCACCCGCGGCGAGGTCGCGCTGGAGGACGGCGGAGTGCGGCTGGCACTGCGGCCGTTCGAACTCGTCACGCTGCGGCTCAGCGCCGCGGGCTGAACCGGTCGTGCCGCGGCTCGGCACGACCGGCTGGACGCCTGACCGGCTGACCGGCTGACCGCCCGAGCCGCGTACGCTGTGCGGCGCCCCGACCCCCGCGGCCGGGGCGCCGCCCCTCCCACCCCATGGAGCCCACCGTGCCGCTCACCCCCCTCTTCGCCGCCATGGACATCGGCGGCACCAAGATCGCCGGCGCGCTGGTCGACGGCGACGGACGGCTGCGCCACCGGCTCCAGCTGCCCACCCCGGCGCGGGAGCCGGGCCCGGCCGTGCTCGCCGTCGTGCACAAGGTGCTGGACCAGCTGGCCGGTACGGCCGACTGGTCCGCCGTGACGGCCGTCGGGATCGGCAGCGCCGGCCCGGTCGACCTCGTCGGCGGCACCGTCAGCCCGGTGAACATTCCCGGCTGGCGCGCCTTCCCCCTGGTCGCCGAGGTCGCCGCGCACCCGGCGGTGGCCGCCCGGGCGCTGCCCGTCCGCCTGGCCGGGGACGGCGTCGCGATGGCCGCCGCCGAGCACTGGCAAGGCGCGGCCCGGGGCGCCGCCAACGCGCTCTGCCTGGTGGTCTCGACGGGCGTCGGCGCGGGGCTGGTGCTCGACGGCGCCGTCCGGCCCGGCCCCAGCGGCAACGCCGGGCACCTCGGCCACATCAGCGTCGACCTGGACGGCGAGCCCTGCCCGTGCGGCTCGCGCGGCTGCCTGGAGGGCCTCGCCAGCGGCACCGCGATCGCCCGCCGGGCCCTCGCCGACGGCTGGCGGGGCCTTCCGGGCACCGACGACCGGACGGCCCGGGCCGTCGCCGCCTCGGCCGTGGCCGGGGACCCGATCGCGCTCGCCTCCTTCGACCGCGCCGCCCAAGCACTGGCCGCCGGGATCGCCGCCACGGCCGCCCTGGTCGACCTCGACCGTGTGGTGGTCGGCGGCGGCGTCGCCACCGCGGGGGAGGTGCTGTTCACCCCGCTCGCCCGCCACCTGGACCGCTACGCCGCCCTCTCGTACATCCGCGGCCTGGACGTGCGGCGCGCCGAACTCGGCACCGACGCCGGGCTGATCGGCGCGGCCGCGCTCTGCCGCTGACCGCCCGCTGCCCGCCGCCCGCCGGCACCACGCCCCGTTCGGAGGCCCGCACCATGCCGCCCTACGCCCTGCTCGACAACCCGGTCCGCCGCTACGCCTGGGGCTCCACCACGGCCATCCCCGCGCTCACCGGCACCGGGCCCGACGGCACCCCGCAGGCCGAACTGTGGATGGGCGCGCACCCTTCGGCGCCGTCCCGGCTGAACGGCCGGCCACTCGACGAGCTGATCGCCGCCGATCCGGACGGACTGCTGGGGCCGGACACCGTACGGCAGTTCGGTCCGACGCTGCCCTTCCTGTTCAAGGTGCTGGCCGCCGAGCGGGCGCTCTCCCTCCAGGTCCACCCGACCCGCGCCCAGGCCGAGGCCGGATACGCGGACGAGGAGGCCCGGGGCATCCCGCTGGACTCCCCCCGGCGGGTGTACAAGGACCGCGCACACAAGCCCGAACTGCTCGGCGCGCTGGGAGACTTCGAGGCCCTCTGCGGCTTCCGCCCGGCCGCCGACACCGCCCGGCTGCTGGACACCCTCGGCGTGCTCGCCCCCTGGGCCGCCGCCCTGCGCACCCGGCCCGCCGCCGAGGTGCTGCCCGCGCTGCTGCGCGAGGCCCTGGCCGCCGGCCCCGCCGAACCCGCATTCGGCGCCGCCGAACTCGCCACCGTCACCGAGGCCTTGGCCCGTACGGCGGCCTCCGGCGGGCCGTACCGCAAGGCCTGCGCCGGCTACGCCCGGGTCGCCGAGCAGTACCCCGGCGACCCCGGGCTGCTCGCCGCGCTGCTGCTCAACCACGTCCGGCTCACCGCCGGGCAGGCGCTGTACCTGGACGCCGGGGTACCGCACGCCTACCTCCGGGGCACCGGCGTGGAGTTGATGGCCAACTCGGACAACGTGCTGCGCTGCGGGCTCACCGCCAAGCACGTCGACGTCGACGGCCTGCTGGCGGTCACAGACTTCCGCACCGGCCCGCCCGAGGTGCTCACCGCCGACGCCCGGAGCGCCGAATTCCCCTCCCCCGCCGAGGAGTTCCGCCTCTCCCGGCTGCGCCCGGGCGACACCCCCGTCCGCGTCGAACTACCCACCCCGCAGATCCTGCTCTGCGTCGCGGGCCGCGCCCGGCTGCGCGCCCCCGGGCATCCGGACCTCGACCTGCCGGCGGGCGCATCCGCGTACCTGCGGCCGGGCGCCGGGCCGGTCGAGCTGACCGGCCCGGGCTCGGAGCTGTTCCGGGCCACCACGGGCCGTCAGGGCGGCGCTCGGACCGGCGAAGGAGTCGCTCAGGCCCGCAAGGGGTGGCCGAAGAGCAGGTCGTAGCCCACCGGGAGCTGCTCGATCACCCGGTCGACCTGTTCCCCCGGCACCAGGTCCGCCACGGTGCTGAGCACCGCCCCGATGTCCCACTGCGCGGTGGCCGGCGTCGCTCCGTCGATCCAGCCGACCACGGCGTCCACGAAACGCTCGGCGGTCAGCGGCTCGGCGGCCGGCTGCGCGTCGCGCAGCAGCGGGGCGTACGTCACGGGCAGCGCGTCGGCCAGTGCGAGGCGTTCGGCGCCCACCAGGTGCTCGCCGAGAAGACCGAGCACGACCCGGGCCGCATGGTCGGCCTCCGCTTCGCCCCGGTACTCGCCGCGCTCCACGATGCGGGCGAGGAAGTCCTCCCAGGAGATGGTCATCGCGTCCTCCATCCGGTCGGCGGGATCCGGCCGGACCGGCGGCGGCGATGGTCCCGACGGGCCTGCCTCATCGCAGCCCGTGACCGCCGAGGGACGTACCGGTTCCCGTGTTGATCAGCGTACTGCGGTCGGGCCGGGCCGATACCCGCGGATTCGGGCGGGAGCTCCGTTCCCGAACGGAACCTTGACGCGGACGCCGGCGCCGGATGGACGGACGGACGGACGCCGACGTCGTGCCGGACGGACGGATCGACGCCGCTGTCGATCACGCCGCCGGCCCGCGCCATCACCGGCACGGGAACCCCCGGGAAGCCCCGGGAAGCCCCAGGAACCCACGAGAAGTCCCGGGGACGCTCGGATTCGAGCGGCGGCGGTCAGCCCGCCGAGGCCCGACACCGTCTGCGCGCGCCGCGCGGGGAGCCGACCGCGCCGCCACCGGACCGGGCCGCCAGTCGCGGGCCCGGCACCGTCGCCTGGCCGGGCACGGCCAGGGCGTCGCCGCGCGCCGTGTCCGTCATATACGCCGACAGAAAACGGCGCTCGTTCTCGCTGAGTTTGCGCGAACGGCCGGATTCCCGGTCCCGCGCGACCACCACGGTCCGCGCCCGCATAAAGGTGAGCGGCTCGCGGCAGACATTCACCTCGACCTGGGCGGAACTCCGCCCGAGCCGTTCCACGGTCAGCCGCACCGACAATGGGTCGGGCCCGTGGTGGAGCTGTTCCAGGTAATCGATCTCGTGCCGCGCGATAATGAATCCGGACGGGAAAAGCGATTCCCGGACGGCCGTCGCGTGGTGGCAGAACAGGTCGTAAATCCCCTCCTGGATGTAGCCGACCAGCCGGGCGTTGTTGATGTGCCCGTTCTCGTCGACGTCGCTCCACCGGGTGGGGCAGGACAGCACGTGCGCGCGGGCGTACACCGCGCTCACTGCTGCGTCAGCCCGGCCGCGGCCCCGGCGGGGAGCAGCGCGCGCCGCAACCTGGCGAAGTAGCCGGAGTGTTCGGCCGCCATCCGGGCCGCGGTCCACCCCTCCTCGGCGGCCTCGGCGGCCGCCTGGACGACCAGGCTGTCGAGCACCGCGTCGACCGAACGGCAGAGTTCGGCGACGGCCGCGAGCCGCTCGGTGACATCGGCCGCGCCGGCCGCGTTCCCGGCCGGGAATTCGGCCAGCGAGTCGACCGCGAGCAGCAGATCGTCGATAACATCCGACCGGCTTTCCCTGGGGGAATTCTGCATGCTTTTCTCCATGACAAATTCGAGCCGTTACGGCCCGGTAGCTAGCGTTCGAATACACCGGATCGGTGTCGACCCCCCGACGCCTTCGACGCTATCCCAGTCGGCGCGGCTCCGCAGATGGTTTTCGGACCGCGACGGGAAACTGACTCCTATTGGAGTAGTTTGCGGGAGTACACAATATGCCCCATCAGCCGATCGCGGTAAGCAGAACGGGTGGTATCGCCGACCCGCCGGGCAAGATCAACTGCAGTCCGCCGCTGATCTGCTACTGCGACTCCCACCAGCGCGCCTTGTACAGCTGCGTACCGCCCAGCGTCCACGTCCCCTTCGGACGGTCCAGCCGGATCACCGAGGTGCACCAGTGGCACGGGCCGCTGTGGTCGGGCGCCACCGTGAGCAGTCGGCCGGTGCGGGGGTCGTCGCCGATGCTCTTGACCGCCCGCTCCGCGGCGGGATCGGCCAGATGGACGGGAGTGAACCGATCGGCGGCGGGGTCGTACTGCCAGAGGCCGTTCAGCGTGCTCACCCAGAACCGGCCGGGCGCGCCCACCACGGGCGCCAGGTCGTGGCCGCCCCGATCGGGCAGCGGGGCGCTCCGGACGGCGGTCAGGGTGGGCTCAGCCGGGTCGTCGCCGACCCGCAGCGCGGTCAGCTCGCCGTCGCCGAGCGCCCAGAGCAGGCCGGTCCGCCCGTCCCGGAGGACCCCGTGCGCGCCGGGGAGGCGGAAGGTCGCGTGGGTGGTGGCCCGGCGCCCCTGCGAGGCCGCGTACAGCCGCACCCACCCGCCGCCGCTCGCGACGACCGCGACGTTGCCGTCCGGAAGCAGTTCGATGCTGTGCGGATTGGCGGCCCCGCCCAGGTCCGCCGCCCAGCGGCTGCCGCCGGTGGCGGTGTCCACCACCGCGGCGAGCCCGCCGGAGGCGGTGGTCAGCAGGTAGCGGCGGCCGTCCAGGGTCCGGCTCTTCGCCTCGTCCGGGTTGGTCCAGCTGTCCGCGGGATCGAGGTCACCGAGGTCCTCCGCCCGGTCGGCGCCCCAGGACCACACCACGGGCGGCCGGTCGGGCCCCTGGTAGTCCGCCAGCTCCTCGACTCCCCGCAGGACGAGGACGCGGCGGGACGCCTGGTCCACGGCGACCACCTCCCCCTGCGACGACCCTGCGAACACGCGGCTCGCGGGCGCGCAGAGCAGCAGGGCAAGGCCCAGGACCGGCAGGGTTCTCCTCAGCACGCCCCAACGGTGGGCGGTGCACGGCGGAGCGCCCGGCAGCCCGGCCGCACGCGTCATCCGAACGGACCGTCAGATTCGCCCGGAGACCAGGTCCGCCACCCGGGCGATCGGCGAGGTGGTGGTCCGCCCGGCCGCCTCCTGCCGGTCGGCGGCGTGGTACGCGGCGTACATCGCGTGCACCCCGAGCCAGCGCAGCGGCTCCGGCTCCCAGCGGCGCACGGTGTGGCCCACCCAGGGCAGCCCGGTCAGCTCGGTGTCCCGGTCCAGCACGAGGTCGCGCAGGGTACGGCCCGCCAAGTTGGTCGCGGTCACCCCGCTCCCGACGTACCCGCCCGCCCAGCCGAGCCCGCTCACCCGGTCCAGCTCCACGGTGGCGCACCAGTCCCGCGGCACCCCGAGCACGCCCGCCCAGGCGTGGTCGATCCGCGCCCGCGCGGCGGCCGGGAAGAACCGGTCCAGGATCCGGCGGAGCTGGCGCACGGTCTCCACCTGGGTGCTGCCGTCCGAATCCGTCCGGGAGCCGAAGCGGTACGGGACGCCGCGGCCGCCGAGCGCGATCCGGTCATCGGCGGTCCGCTGGGCGTACATGTAGGCGTGTGCGAAGTCGCCGAGCACCTCGCGGCCCTGCCAGCCGGCGTCCGCCCAGAACTCGGCGGGGAGCGGCTCGGTGGCGACCATCGCCGAGTTCATCGGCAGCCAGGTGCGCCGCTCACCGAGCCGACACCTCGCCGTTGACCGCCGCCACCGGAACCTCCCACACCGTCGCTGACCTGCCCGGACGCTACCCCGGGCCGATCACGGCGGGCCACCCCTCAGCCTGCCAGGATCCCGACGCCGGACCAGCCACCCTGTCAGCTGTCGAGCAGGTCCAGCACCCGCGTCCAGCTGTACGCCCCGGGCACGTACTCCGCGATCCGCACCCCCATCCGCCGCAGCTTCGCCAGGCTCTCCTCATACGCCGGATGCGCCGCCTGCGCCGTACTGAGACAAGGCTGAACCGCCACCGGAATCCCCCACCCGTACGACTCACACAGAATCCCGAGCGCAAGCGTGTCCGAGATCCCGGCGACCCACTTGTTGATCGTGTTGAACGTCGCCGGCGCCACCACGATCGCATCCGGATCCGGCAACGGCCGCGGATCCCCCGGCTTCCGCCAGGCGGAGCGAATCGGATACCCCGTCCGAGCTTCGATCGCGCCGACATCCATGAACCCCAAGGCAAGAGGCGTCGCCACCACCCCCACGTCCCACCCCCGATCCTGCGCAGCCGAGATCAGCTCCCCCACCCCACCCGCAACCCCCGCCGCGCACACGACGACGTAGAGGATCGGCGTCCTCGCCTCGGACATCTCTCGAACTCCCCTCTCACCACCGGCAGATCACCGTCCCCCACCACGCGACCACCACCATCGCGCCGGACACGGAGACCCCACACGCTAACCACACCCGCGCCGGCCTCAGCCCACGGCGGTCGCCGCCAGCTCCGCGGCCTCGTCCGCGCACCCCCAGCTGAGCGTCACCCCCGCGCCGCCGTGGCCGTAGTTGTGCACGACCGGCGTCCCCGCCGCGCCGGCCGCCTCGGCCTCCAGCCGGACTCCGCCCCGCCGGTCGGGCCGCAGACCCACCGGGTGGCCGATGACCTCGGCCTCGCGCAGTTCGGGCACGTGCACCGCGCACCGGGCGAGGATCGCCGCAGCCGTCTCCGGGTCGGACCCGAGGCCCCAGTCCTCTTCCTCGAAGGTGCCGCCGAGCACGACGTCCCCGCTGCGCGGATGGACGTAGGTGTACCCGGCCGGGTCGTCCTGGATCCGCAGGGAGGCCCGCAGGCCCGGGTTGCGCACCAGGACGAGCTGTCCGCGCACCGGCCGCATCGCCGGGTCCCCGCACAGCTGTCGTGCGCCGAGCCCGCTGGCGTTGACCACGACGGGCGCCCAGGCGCCGGCCTGGTGCAGGGTGTCGAGCCGTCGGTGGACGAGGTCGCCCCCGTTGTCCAGGAAGCGGCCGAGCAGCCAGGGCAGATAGAGCGGCATCTCCACGGTCGGGGCCGTGAAGCGCCAGCCGTCCGCGTACGCCGGCGCGAGCTCGGCCGGTTCCAGACGGCGCAGGTCCGGGACGGCGGCGCCCCACCAGGGCACCCCCGCCGGCTGCCGCCCGAGCGCCAGCATCCAGGTGTCGCGCATGACGACGCCGGGCACGCCGTCCTCGGCCTGGCGGGCGAGTACGGCGAAGGTGGCCGCGGACCAGCCCGCCACCCGGTCGCCCGCCGCCATGCCGACCGGGTACCAGACGGCCGCCGCCACGGCCGAGGCCGTTGACAGCAGTCCGTCCGCCGTCACCACCACGACCCGCAGGCCCTTCTCCTGCAGCCGCAGCGCTGTGGTGAGCCCGATGACCCCACTGCCGATCACGACGACGTCCACGCCGATCCCCTCCTCCCGACCGGCCGCCGGCTCGGAGCGCGGCGGCTGGATCCAGGAAAGCGGTCCGGACCGGAGGGCGTCCAAGACGAGTTCCGTCCGCCGGCGATAAGCCGGCCTTATCGCGGACGGGCGGCCTCAGCACCGCCCGGCGTCCATATCGCCGACCGACAGGCCGTACCGCCGACCGACAGGCCGTACCGCCGCCCGACGGCCCTATCATCGACCGGTGGACCTCCACCGCATGCGCTACTTCTCGGTGCTGGCCGAGGAGTTGAACTTCACCCGGGCCGCCCGCCGGCTGCGGGTGGCACAGCCGGCCCTGAGCCAGCAGATCAAGGCACTGGAGCGGCAGCTGGGTGTGCAGCTGGTCGAGCGCACCAGCAGGGGCTGCACGCTCACCCCGATCGGCGGCGCGGTCGCCGAGGAGGCCCGGCGGATACTGGGCGAGGTGGCCGAGGCCGACCGGCGGATCAAGGCGGTGGCCGAGGGGCGGCAGGGAAGCCTCCGGGTGGCGTACACCCGATCGGCCCGTGGCGGTGTCTCCGACACCCTGATGACCGAGTTCCGCGAGCGGTACCCCCGGGTGGACGTCGCCCTGCAGACCGGCTGGACGGCCCACAACGTCGGCGAGCTGCTCTCGGGGCGGCTGGACGCGGCCTTCGTCCGTCCGCCGCTGGACGTCCCCGAACTGGCCTGCCGGGTCGTCGCCGAGGAGGAGCTGCTGTTGGCGGTTCCCACCGGCCACCCGCTCGCCGCCGGCCGCGCCAGGGTCAGCCGGCACCGCATCAGCGACGAACCGGTCGTGCTGTGGCCGCGCGAGAACGGCCCGGGGATGCACGCGCTGATCACCGGCCAGCTGTGGCCCGACGGGCCGCCCCGGATCGTTCGCGAGGAGCCGGACGGCGAGCAGCTGCTGCTGGCGGTGGCGGCCGGGTACGGGATCGCGCCCATCCCCGAGGGGCGGGCCCGGGTCTTCCGGATACCGGGCGTCTGCCTGCGCAGGCTGACCCGACCGGTTCCCACCGTCACCCTGGGTCTGGCCCACAACCCGCGGACGGCCTCCCCGGCGGTCCAACTGCTGCTCGCCATGGCCCCGTAGCTCCCCGTGGCGGAGGCCGCCGCCGGGCCGTGAGGTCTGTCATGAACGCAACTCAAGGAGCTTCACCCATGGGGCCGAAGGGGCGAAGACACGTGACCGCGCCGCCGCTGGAGGTGTTGACAATCCGTCACTCCAGCCCACCCGGAGGCCCGTCACATGCGCACCGCACTCGCCGCCCTGCTCCTCGGCGTCGTCCTGACCCCGGCGATCGCCGCGCCCTCGGCCGCCGCGGCTTCGACCGTCGCTCCCCGCGAGGTGAACCAGGGCTACAGCATCCCGGTCGGCGGCGTGACCGACCTCGGCGCGCTGCCCGTACTCGGCAGCCTCGGGCTGGACTTCGCCAAGCTGCTCGGGCAGTAGCCCTGACGGCAGGCCACCGGACGGTCGCCCGGGCGCCGCGCGAGGCGGACGGCCCCCGGCCAGTGAAGATCGACGGGATCACCCGACCGGAGCCGCCCGCCCGGGTTACGCTCGTCCCGCGCGGCACCCGTCCGTGCGGCCGACCGAGGGGGGAATACGTGATCGGGGACCTGCTGCCGGACGTCGTGGTGACCGAGGTGGCCTACGACGACCCGCCGGAGGCCCGGCTGGAGCCGGCCGAGGAGGCGGTGGTCGCCAAGGCCGTCGACAAGCGCCGACGCGAGTTCACCACCGTCCGCCACTGCGCCCGCGCCGCCCTGGCCCGCCTGGGCGTCCCGTACCGCCCGCTCGTCCCGGGCCTGCGCGGAGCCCCGAGCTGGCCGGACGACGTGATCGGCAGCCTCACCCACTGCGACGGCTTCCGCGCGGCCGCCGTGGCCCGGGCCGGCGCCCTCGCCTCCGTCGGCATCGACGCCGAGCCCGCGCTGCCGCTCCCGGAGGGCGTGCTCGACGCCGTCGCCCTGCCCGTCGAACAGCAGCGACTGGCGAAGCTCGCCGCCGAGCACCCGGACACCCCGTGGGACCGGATCCTGTTCAGCGCCAAGGAATCGGTCTACAAGGCCTGGTTCCCGTTGACCGGGCTCTGGTTGGACTTCCACGAGGCCGAGCTCGACCTCTTCCCCGACGGCACCTTCTCCGCCCGGCTGCTGGTCCCCGGCCCGGTGGTCGGCGACCGCCGGATCGAGGGCTTCGACGGCCGCTGGGCGGTGCGCGACGGGCTGCTCGCCACCGCGATCGCCGTCGAGCCGTAACCGCCCGTCGCCGGTCCGTTCGCCTCCCGGGCATATCCTCGACCGCGTGACGGTGACCTACGTGATCGACGGCAGCAGGATCCGCAACCTGGACGACTTCTGGGACGTGGTCGGGCAGGAGATGGGCGCGGACGGCTACTTCGGCCGCAACCTCGACGCCTTCGCCGACTGCCTGCGCGGCGGCTACGGCACGCCCGAGGACGGCGACTACGCCATCGAGTGGCGCGACCACGAGGTGTCCCGCCGCAATCTCGGCTACCCGGAGACGGTCCGCCAGCTGGAGCTGCGGCTCACCCGCTGCCACCCCACCAATCGCGAGCACGTCTCCGCCGAACTGGACGCCGCCCGGGCGGGCAAGGGGCCGACGGTCTTCGACTGGCTGGTCCGGATCATCGAGGAGGAGCACCCGGACGGCCTCCGCCTGGCGTAGTCCCCGCCCCCGACCACCGCGCGTCCGGCCGGCTCGCCCCGTCCGGCAGGCTCACATCACGTCGGACAGCCGGACGAACCGCCGCCCCGCCGCCAGCAGCCCCGGCACCGCCGCCGCGACCCCGGGGGCGGTGCCGCCGCCCGGGTGGTTCATGTGGCCGATGACGATCGCCCTGGGCGAGGCCGACGCCACCTCCCGCCGCACCTCGGCGGCGCTGAGCGTGGCCCCGCCGTCCCCGTTGACGGTGAAACCCGCGACGCGTTCGCCCAGGTCGGCGACCACCCGGGTGGCGACGTCGTCGTAGTGCGCGGTGCCGGAGCGGAAGAACCGGGGCGGGTGCCCGAGCAACTCGGTCAGCTTGTGGGCGTTGCTCGTCACCTCGTCGTACACCTCGCCGACGTCACCCGTCCCGGCGATGTCGTAGGCGGACCGGCCGGTCACCGACAGCGGACGGTGGATGGTGCCGTGGTTGCCGATCTCGAACAGCGGATCGGCGGCGAGCTGCTCGAACACATCCGGGTTGGCGTCGATCCAGCGGGCGTTCAGGAAGAGCGTGGCCGGGACGCCGCGCCCGCGCAGGAAGCCGATCAGCTCGGCGTCGTAGCCGTTCCCGCCGGGGCCACCACAGGCGTCGAAGGTCAGCGCCATCGCCGACTCGCCCTCGGGCAGCTCGGTGATCACCCCGGCGACCTCCAGGCCCCACTCGCGCGGGGCCGTGCCGCCGTACCGCTGAACCAGCTCCGCCCGGGTCCGCTCCCGGGACGCCGCCGGGGGCACGGCGGACGGGGTCGCGGGCGGCGTGCCCGCGGCGGAGACTGTCGGCGAGGCCGAGGCCGACGGCGACGGCGACGGCGACGGCGACGGCGAGGCCGGCCCCTCAGCCGCCCGCCCGGTCCGGCACCCCGTCAGCGCGCCACCGGCCACCGCCGCCGCCAGCAGCGCCCGCCGACTCAGTGCCACACCGGCCTCCCGACCCATCGCCACCTGCCGTACCAACCGATCTCACGACCATGAACCGACCCATCGTCACTCCCCCCAACTCTCCCCCGCCTCCGCCCGGAACCCCTTCACCGACCCGCCCCACCCCGGTGGGCCCCACCTCATCCCCGGTTCACCCCCCGGGGTAGGCGAACGAACGGACCCGCCCACCTCAGCCCGGAGGCCCCGATGCCCGCCGACCCCACCGCCCCGCGCCACGACGAAGACGACCAACACGAGGAACCCGCACAACCCGCCCGCCGCGACCTGCTCCGCAGCGGCCTCGCCACCGGCGCCGCCACCGCCCTCGGCCTCGCCGCCGCCACCGGCCCGGCGGCCGCAGCCCCGAACCAGGCCGACCAGGCCGACCGGACCCTCACCCTCACCGGCCACCTCCCCACCGGCTGCCCCGACTTCGTCTACCTCCCGGTCGAAGTCCCCGACGGCGTCCGCGAGATCGCCGTCTCCTACAGCTACGACAAGCCGCAGGTCCCGGCCGGCACCCCCGGCAACTCCTGCGACATCGGCATCTTCGACGAGCGCGGCACCGACCTCGGCGGGGACGGCTTCCGCGGCTGGTCCGGCGGCTTCCGCACCGAGTTCGCGATCGCCCGCGACACCGCCACCCCCGGCTACCTCCCCGGCCCGGTCAACCCGGGCACCTGGCACATCGCCCTGGGCCCGTACCAGGTGGCCCCCCAGGGCCTGGACTACCGCGTCCAGGTCACCCTCCGATTCGGCGCACCCGGAGCGGAGTTCACCCCGCACTACCCGCCGGAGCGGGCCCGCGGCCGCGGCCGCGCCTGGTACCGGGGCGACTGCCACCTGCACACCGTCCACTCCGACGGGCGGCGCCTACCCGAGGAGGTGGCGGCCGGGGCCCGCGCGGCCGGCCTGGACTTCATCATCTCCACCGACCACAACACCAGCTCCTCGCACGCCGTTTGGGGCCCGCTGGCCGGCCCGGACCTGCTGATCCTGCCGGGCGAGGAGATCACCACCCGCAACGGCCACTGGCTGGCCCTCGGCCTGGAGGCCGGCCGGTTCGTCGACTGGCGCTACCGCTCCCGCGACGAGGAGTACCCGCGCTTCGTCCGCCAGGTCCACCGCTCCGGCGGCCTGGTGGTGCCCGCGCACCCGTACTGCCCCTACGTCGCCTGCCAGTGGAAGTTCGGCTACGAGCAGGCCGACGCCGTCGAAGTGTGGAACGGGCCCTGGACGTACGACGACGAGTCGGCCGTGGACACCTGGGACTCCCGGCTCGCCGTCGCCCTGCGCGGCGGCCGCTCCTGGCTGCCCGCGATGGGCAACAGCGACGCGCACAGTGCCCCCCAGGTGATCGGCCTCCCGCACAACGTCGTCCTCGCCGAGGACCTCACCCGGGACGCCGTCCTCGACGGCCTGCGCGCCGGGCGCAGCTGGCTCGCCGAGTCCGCCACCGTCCGGCTGGACTTCACCGTCACCGGGAACGGCCGCCAGGCCGGCATCGGCGAGGAGCTGACCGTCCCGGCCGACGCCCCGCTGGACGTCCGGCTCACCGTCTCCGGGGTGCCCGGTGGGACGGTCCGCTTCCTCACCGACGAAGGGCAGATGCACCAGGAGTCGCTGCCCGCCGACGGCTCCGGCACGGTGGTCTGGCGCACCACCGCCTCGCTGGCCGCCTACGTCCGCGCCGAGGTGCGCCACCCGAAGGCGGACGGCACCCCGGGCAAGGGCAATTCGATGGGCGAGGACCTGCCCTGGGGCCCGATGGCGGCCCTCACCAACCCGATCGTGCTGCGGGTCGACGAGCACTGACCACCTCGGGCCCCCGCCCGCGGACCGGGAGGGGGGACGACTCGGGGCACCCGTGTGGACTAGGTTGATCCCCGAAACGCATCAGTCGTAGGGACGAGGCGATCGGCTGTCCGCATCCGGGCCGACCGGCGTCTTCGCACTCCGACCGCCTCGCCCCGGCTACCCGTCCGTCCCCGGCCCGCGAAGGGATCAGCAGCTGTGAACCGTACGACCGTAGGTGGGCCGGAGCTCGGGGGCGGCCGGGGTGCCGGGGGCGTCCTGGTCCTCGTCGACCCGACCGGGGCCGGGGACAGCCCGGTCGCGGGGCTGCTCGCACAGGAGCTGCACCCGAGCGTCCACCTGCGCACGGACGACTTCCTGCGGGTCATCCGCAACGGCCGGATCCCGCCCCACCTCCCCGAGGCCGAGCGCCAGAACGCCACCGCCCTCGCCGCCACCGCCCAGGCCGCCTTCGCCTACGCCACCCGCGGTTACCAGGTCGTCGTCGAGTGCCCGGCCACCCCGCCCACCCTCGCCACCTTCCGGCGCGAGAGCCGCGCCACCGGCGCCGCCCTCCACTACGTCATCCTCACCACCACCCCGCCCGCCCCCGACGCCCCCACCACCCGCCACACCTTCGACACCTCCGACCTCACCCCCGAAACCACCGCCAAATCCCTCCTCACCGTCCTCACCACCCGCACCCACCTGCTCGGCTGGTAGGACGGGCCGGCGGCTACGCGCCGACCACGCCGTCGATGGCCTCGCGCAGGAAGTCGGCGTGCCCGTTGTGGCGGGCGTACTCGTGGATGAGGTGGAGCATGACCAGGCGCAGCGACACCTCGGCCTCCCAGCGGGGCTGGTAGCCGGTGACGTCGAGGGAGGGTGCGGCGAGTTCGATGCGGCGGGAGTGCTCGACCTCGGCCTGCCAGGCGGCGAAGGCCTCGGCGCCGGTGGCATCGGTGGCGTCGTAGGCCGCCTGGTAGTCGCCGTCCTCGGACCAGACCAGCGTGATGTCCTCGCCGTTGATCACCTTGCGGAACCAGGTCCGCTCGACCTCGGCCAGGTGGCGGACCAGCCCGAGCAGGCTCAGCGTGGACGGCGGGCTGGAGCGCTGCCGCAGCTGTTCGTCGGTGAGGCCCTCGCACTTCATGGCGAGGGTCGCCCGGTGGAAGTCCAGGAAGCCGCGCAGCATCTCGCGCTCGCCCCCGGTCAGCGCCGGTACGGGTCGGCTGTCGGTGTTCATCGTTCGCCCCTCCTGTTCGTCGGTGATCACCGGTGATCACCGTGGAATCCCGGCGGACTGTAACGAATCGACCACCCGGCCGACCACCGACTAACCGGCCGACCACCGAATTCCGAACTCCGAACTCCGAACCGCAAACTCCGGCCGTCACGTACCGTGTTCACGCCACCACAGGTTTGGGTACGTACCTCGGCGCGCCCGACGGCCGGGCGCCCATCGAGCAGGAGAGCCAGCGGCCCATGGACCACAACCGCATCCCACCGACGGTACGCCGGACGTACGGCACCGACGATCTGTCCCAAGCCGCCACCTTCGCCGGCGGCTTCCTCAACTTCGGCGACTGGCAGGGGATCGACCTCACCGCCCCCGCCCCCGATGACCGGGTGCGCAGCCAGGAGCAGCTCTACCGGCGGGTGCTGCGCGCCTTCCCCGATCCACGCGGGCAGCTGCGGCTGGCGGAGGTCGGCTGCGGGCGCGGGCTCGGCGCGGCGCTGGCGCTACGGGAGTTCCGCTTCGCGACGGTGACGGGCGTGGACATCCATCCGGACCAGATCGAGCGCGCCCGCGCCGTCAACGCCAAGGCCCTGGCCACCTACCCCGACCGGCTCGCCTACACCCTCGGTCCGGCCGACGAACTCCCGTTCCCCGACGCCTCCTTGGACGGCGTCTACTCCGTCGAGGCCGCTCAGCACTTCCGCGAACTCCCGAGCTTCACCGCCGAGGCCGCCCGCGTCCTGCGCCCCGGCGGCCGACTGGTGGTCACCACCTACTTCACCGCCCCGGGAGCCGACGTCGCCGAGCGCCTCAAGATCCTGCTCGCCAGCTTCGCCGACGGCCTCGACCTCGCCCACCCCCTCGACGACTTCATCACCGACCTGACGGAGGCCGGCTTCACCACTGTCACCACCGAGTCCATCGGCCCGGACGTCTGGCCGGGCCTCGACCGCCACCTCGCCGAGACCGTCCCACCCGGTCACTGGACCCGCCACTTCCTCACCGCCTGGCGCGACGGCCTGCTCGACTACCACCTCGTCACCGCCGACCGCGCCTGACCACGCACGGACGGGCCCGACCCGGGCTTCGAGGCCTTCGACTCCCCACGGCACAGGGCAGGGCCTCCCGGTGCCCGGGCGGGCTTCGAAGCCCGCCGGGCCACCGAGAGGCCCTGCCGTGATGCCCCGGCCGCCCCGCGACCACCGGGTCGCGACCCGACCAGGACCCGACCCGACCGGGACCCGGCCCGGTCGGCGCGCCTCAGGAGCGGCACGGCGGCGGCTTCCCGCAGCGGGGCGACACCCGTCAGACGTCCGCGGTCTGGACCTCCCGCGGCGCGGCCGCGGCCTCGGCGGTCTTCGCCGGCCGGTCGGCGAGCTTGAGCCAGATGACTCCGACGATGATGACGGCCAGCCACACGGCCTGGACCGCGGTGAGGGTCTCGTCGAAGACGACGGGGCCCAGCAGTGCCGCGCCGACGGACCCGATTCCCGCCCAGACGGCGTAGCCGATGCTGACCTCGATGGTGCGCAGCGCGGCGCTCAGCGCCCAGAGCGTCAGCAGGAAGAAGACGACGGCGACCAGTGACCACGTCAGGCGGGTGAAGCCGTGGCTGCCACCGACGGAGAGCGCGTAGCCGACTTCGAAGCCGCCGGCGAGAAGGAGCATGATCCAGGAATTGGCCGAGGTGCGCTCGGTGTTGGACATGTGCACGAGTCCTTTCGAGGAGATGGGTCGGGTGGGGGCGGGATTCTCAGGCGGCGCCGCTGAGCTGGAGGCCGACGACGCCGGCGATGATGACGGCGATGCCGACGGCCTTGCGCCAGTTCAGGCGCTGGCCGAAGAGCAGCGCGCCGAGGAGGGTGATGCCGATACCGGCGACGGAGGTCCAGATGGCGTAGCCGACACCCACGTTGAAGGTGAGGAGCGCCTTGCTGAGGAAGTAGGTGCCGAGGGCGCCGGTGATCAGGGTCGCGGCGGTCCACGGGCGGTTCTTGAAGCCTTCGGCCTTACCGGCCGAGATGGCGACGGCGATCTCGAAGATGTCCGCGATCGCGAGGTAGAACCACTGCATGGGAGGTCCTTTCGTTCGTTGAAGGTCGGCGTTGCACGGGGGACGGTCCGCCGTCCCGCGATCCGCTGTACCGGCGGAACGGGGGTGGGAGCGACGAAGCGCTGCTCCGCCTGGACGTCGTCCGGCGGTGAAGGGGGGTGGGGGCCGTGCGACTCGTGGTCAGTCGGCACGGCCGGGCGGGCACGCTCCGGCGTCGCCCGCGGCTGTGCACGGCCGGGGTCGAACGGCGTCAGTGCCGTTCCGTCGGCCGGTCGGTGTGGAAGCCCGACCCTCGGGTCAGGTCAGCACCCGTCGATTCCGCAGGCGGGAGCATCTCCGGCGGCCGTCTGTTCGGCCTGGGCGTCGAGCACGGCCTTGCGGATCTGGGCCACGGTGGGCACGCCTTCGATGCGGTGGCGCCCGTCGATGATGATCGTGGGAGCGACGGAGATGCGGAAGGCCTCGGCGGTCCGCAGCGCGTCCTGGTGGGCCGCGTTGTAGCTGCCGGCGGTCAGCGCCGCGGTGAAGTCGGCGCCGTCGAGCCCGAGTTCGGACGCGATGTCGGCGAGGACCTCCGTGCGGCCGATGTCCCGGTTCTCCTGGAAGAAGGCCCGCAGGACGCGCGGGGTGTACTCCGCGGCCCTGCCGTGCTCGGCCGCGTACTGGTAGCCCTCGAAGGCCAGCCGGGTGTAGGGCTGGGGGGAGACCGTGGGCAGGGTGATGTCCACGCCCATCCGTCGGGCCATCGGGTAGACCGCGCGCTCCCAGATGGCCGGCAGGTACGGGTCCTCCGGGCGCAGCGTCGGGGTGGGGTGGGGCCGCAGTTCGAACGGCATCCACTCGATCTCGACATCGAGGTCGCGGGTGGCCTCGTGCAGCGGACCCTCGGCGAGCATGCAGAACGGACAGACGTAGTCCGACCAGACCCTGACGCCGATTGTGCCGGTTGTCGTCTCGGTCATGACCGCCCCTGCTCCATCGCGAGGAACTCCTCGAACGGCTTCGTCCCCTCCGGGATCTGCAGCCAGGTCACCTTGACCGGCCAGGTCTCCGGATCCTCGGCGAAGATCGAGTACGAGTTGGTGTAGTCGAAGCCGTACCGCGCGGCCGTCTTGCGGTCGACCACGTTGACGATGTGGGTGACGTTGAAGTACAGCGAGGCCATGTAGCACAGGGCGCACGGCTCGCCGGAGGCGATCAGGGTGGCCCCGGCGGTGGCGTGCAGTCCGTACTTGGCGGCGGCCTCGCGCAGCGCGGTCACCTCGGCGTGCGCGGTGGGGTCGTTGTCCTCGCGCACCCGGTTGACGCCGGTGCCGAGGATCCGGCCGCGGTTGACCACCACGCCGGAGAACGGGATGCCGCCCTTGGCGACGTGCTCGCGGCTGATCCGTACCGCCTCACGGGCGTACTCGGTCAGCTCGCTCTCTGAAAGCTCGGAATAACGCAACGCTGCTCCCCCGCTCAGACCGCGGCCGGGGCGTGGGCAGTGGGCGCCGTGACATCAGGCATGGAGTCCCCAGTAGTTGCTTGTATGTACATGTTCTTTGAGCCCGCAAGAGACTTGAGCGAGCAGATAGAGCTTGCATGAACATACATCTTGCTGTCAATCGCTACCGCTCAGGACATTGCCCGATTCCTGGTCATCGGGGTGCGGGGTGACGGTCCGGCACGCGAGCGCCGGACCGCGACCGACCAGCGAAGCCCACCACCGCGAAGCCCGCCACCGCGGGGCCGGACGACAGCCTCAGACCGCGACGGGATAGCTCAGGGCGTTGTCCTGCGTCCACATCGCGCGGGGCCCGAGCGGCGGCCTGGCCCGGCCGTCGCCTCCCGCGCCGAGGCCGGGACGGGCGGTCTGCCGGTCGGGGTCGGCCGCCAGGCGGCTGTAGGTGAAGGCGGCCGAGACCAGTGCCATGTGGTGGTGCCAGCCCGGGAACGAGCGGCCCTCGAAGTCCCTTAGACCGAAGCCCCGTTGGAGCAGATCCACGGTCTCACCGGTCGCCGGGTGCCGCTCCGCGTACTCCAGGAGTTCGTCGACCGGCCGGTGCGCCATATTGGTGATCCACAGCTGTCCCGACCCTGCGGGATGCCCGTCGGGCTGGGTGAACAGGCGGAACGGCTGGGGCCGTTGGTCGGCCGCGACAGCGCCGGGAATCTGGACCAGAGCGTCACGAACGGGCCCACGCCCCCGTCTCACGCCGCCGGGACGGACCTCCGTGCTCCGGTCGCTCAGCACTCGGGCGGCCGCCGTCACCGGCCGACGGGAACCCGAGGCGTGGGGTTCGAGCGGGGCGAGCGGGAAGCCGTCGGGGATCGCCACGACGAAGTCCAGCCGGCGCTTGATCAGTCCGTCCAGGAGCCGGCGCGAGTCCATGTAGCCGTCGAGGTCGACGACGACCGGGACGGGGTCGTACTGCGAACGCTGTACCATCGCGTCGAGCACGTAGAGGAGTTGGCTCTCGGTCGAGGCCGTGGCCGTCTGCGGGACACGGGCCCGCTCGCGCAGGGGGCCCTGGGCCCACGGCTCGGGCAGGAACAGGCACCAGCCGACGGGAAACTCGCCCGCGTCGGTCGACATGAAGACCGCCGCTCCCACTTGGCAGTTGACGGTCCGTCCGGTGTGTGGGATGAATCGGCGGTGCACTCCGCACGATTTCTCACCGCGCTTGGGCAGGACGACAGGGGCGGCCGTCCACGCCCGGGGCCGGACACGGCCCTCGGCCCACTGGCGCAACTGGTCGCACACCGGCTCCCACTCCCAGGGACTCTCGTTGATGAACTGGTGCAGAGCCTGCGATGCCGTCGGGGAGTCGCTCGCCACGGCCGCGAGCCGGCGGATGGACTTCTTGCCGGGCGTGCTGAGAAGGCCTTGTACATATGCGTGGGCCCACCTGCGCTGGTCGGCCCGACGCAAGTGTCCGAAGAGCTGGTCAGTGAACAGGGCGACGGAGTCCCATCCCCTCATAGTTTCCCCTCCCGTGTTGCGGCTGCGGGCTTTCACACAGACGCGTCCACAGTAAAGAATGAGCACTATTTTTTTCTGGGGGAAAGGGATTCCTGCCGCCACTTCGCCAACTCCGCACGAACCATGGCGTGAACCCGCCGGGTCGGATCCGAGGGCGGGAGCGGCCGGGCCTCACAACGGGTGATGTCACGGAGTTGCGCCTCCGACTCGGCTTCCGCGGAACGCCGGAACGTCGAAACGCCGGAACGCCCACGAGCGGTGGTCGTCGAACTCGATTTCGCGCACGGGCCGGGCGCACGGGAGCGCGCGGGTCGACGTCGAAGGTCACACGACGGGACGCGGCCCGGCCGGACGACCGGAGCGCCGTTCGATCACCCGTCGTTCCGCTCGGTCCCCTCCCGGGACTCGCCGTGCGCGAGGGGCGGCGCGGGCATCCGGTCGTGCTCGCGGGGATCGGGCTCGCGGGGGTCGGGCTCGCAATCCGGTCGGCCACTGAAGCCCGCAGCGGCCCGCTGCCACAGCTGGCCGAGCTCGTGCTCCACGGCCCGCACCGGGTGGCCGGAGCGCAGCCGTGCCTCGGCCCCGGCCAGCAGGTAGCCGACCAGCAGCTCGATGTCGGCGAGCTCCGCGTCGGTGGTGCCGCCGGCCCGGGCCAGGTCGAGGGCGTGCAACAGGGTTGGACGCCAGGCCTCCTCCCAGGTGGGCTGGGAACCGGGACACTCGTACGCGAGTCGCATGGCCGCATGGGCCCGGACGTCCTGGTTCAGGAAGGCGGCCAGTGACTGGGTGAGCCGACTGACCGCGGTCAGCCCCGGCGTCGTGAGCTGCTGCACCTCGTGCAGCGCCGAACGGACCGCTGACGCACCCGCCTCGACGACCGCGAGCGCCAGGTCCTCCTTGGTCAGGAAATGGAAGGTCAAGGCCCCCGAGGTGACGCCGGCGGACTGGCTGATGCGCGCCAGAGTGGCGCCGGTGTAACCGTGCCGGGCGAACTGTTCGGCCGCGGCGTCGATCAGGGCCGCCCGGGTCTGCTCCGCGCGCGCCTGCCTCAGCACAGCGGCGCGCTCCGGTACCGCGTGACGGGTGCGGCCGCGGACCGCTGGGCGTCCTGGGGACTTCGTGTGAGTTGCATAGCCCCTCCGACTGGTTCGTGTACCTGCCCCGCGACGACGCGGCAAGCATACCCCGGTCCACCGGCGAACCTGACGCGTAGTCGGATCCCCGTTCGCCCGGCCGACACCGGGTGCGTCCGCTCCGCTCGCGCTGAAGTCCGACCGTGCGCTCGGGCGCCGGAGGACCGGGACACGTGGGCCCAGGGGGCGTGGGGCCGGGTCATGCCGAACCGCACCGACCGGGGCGAGGAACGTCGTTCGCGTCCGGACCGATCGCGCGCGACGTCGCCTCGCCTCGCCCCGGGGTGCGGTGGATCCGGCCCACCCGCCGAAGCGCCGGGTGCGCGGCTCCCCGGCACATGGCAGGGTCTTCCATTCGGACCGGCGGCGAATACCCGTCGAACGGATTCCGAATAGGGGTGAGCGGGTTGAATACCGGCAGCCGGGAGAAAGGGGGGAGCCGCCGGATCCCCTTATGAGCGTGGGGACTTCACAAGGGGGCTCGACAACCCGCACTTGCCTGTGCCTTTACGAGCGCGCGGACGTCACCTCAGGGCCGACAGGTGCGTGCCGTCCGGCCGGCTGTCCACGGCCGGAGCCTCGAAGGCGGGCGGGGCCTCGTGTCGACAGGCACTGCGCCGGCAGTCGTACTGGAGGAAGTTCCGCAGCTGGTCCGTCCGCCGCAGATGGCCCTTGACCAGGACCGTGCCGTACATGTGGTCCTCGTCCTCCCGCCAGCAGATCAGCGGGATGCGGTAGGTGTCGCCCTCCGGGGTCCCGAAGACGGCCTCGTAGCCGTGTGCGTCCAGCAGGGTCACGAATGGTCGTCCTTCGGGGTCGTGGCGAACAGGTGCCCGTACTCGGTGATGCCGCGGGCGGTGGCCGCGGCACCGGCGAGGTGGAGCGCGTGCCAGAGGATCACCTGGTTCGCGGTGACGACGTTGAAGCCGAGCTCGTCCTCCAGGGCCTTGATGGTGCCGACCGCCCGGATGCCGTTGCCGGCGACGAGGACGGCCTCCGGCCGGTGGGCGGCCACCGTGGTGCGGATCCACGCCGACAGGTTCTCGGGCGTGATGGCCTTCTGGTTGGAGGGCAGGCCGCAGGGGCCGTGGTGGACGACGTCGTAGCCGAACTCGCCGAAGTAGTCGGCTCCCTGGCCCGAGAGGGTGTCGTCGAACCACGGCGGGTTGACCACCGCGATCCGGCGGGCGCCCAGCGCGTCGAACGCGGCGCGCGCGGCTCTGGTCGTGCCGGTGATCGGCAGCCCCCGGGTGACGGGCAGCAGCCGCTCGTACAACTCCCGCTCGCCCCGCGCCTTCAAGGCGTAGCTGGAGGAGGTGAAGCCGAGGGTCAGCGCGTGCAGCGGGGAGGCCGCGAGCAGCTCCACGGCGTTGTCCAGGTACGGGGCCTGGACGAAGGCCAGGATCGGGTCGTGCGGGATCTTCTCGTCCATCTCACCGCCCGGGCGCATGGCGGCGAAGTGGATGCGCGAACCGTGGATGGACACGGAGGCGGGGGCGACGGCCTGCAGTTCGGCCTCCGGGCCCACATCGGCGTGCGGCACGACGACGCCGATGCGGGTCGAGGCGTCCCATCCGTCGACGGGCGAGGGCGTACTGGTCATGGGTTCTCCTACCGGGTGAGCGTGGATTCGTCGGCCAGGCGGCCGCCTCGGACGGTGCCGGTGCCGCCGTCCTCGAGGAACCTGGGGTGCTTGCGGCGCATCGCCTCGAGGACGAAGTCGTAGGGGACGTCGTCGAAGGACCCGTGGTCGGTGAGGAACTCCATGGCGCCGCCCCCCTCGTGGGGGTGGTGGAGGCTGTCGTTGAGCCCGTCGAACTCCAGCGCCTGCATGCCGTACAGCTTGCAGAGCAGCTTGTTGAACACCGGCGTGGCCTTGACCCACTTGCCGTCCAGGTGGACCTGGGTGAGCCCGTGGAAGAACACGTCGCCGCCGATGTGCTCCAGGAGGCGGGGCGAGGCGAGGTGGTTGCGCACGTCGCCGTACACCAGGCGGGAGGGGACGCCCAGGGCGCGCACGGCGGCCGCGTACAGCGCGGACTTGTGCAGGCAGAAGCCGGACTTGGTGGTGGCGGTGTGCGAGGCCTTGAGGCCCTCCCGGGACAGCGGGGCGCCGTAGACCTCGTAGTCGACGCCGTCGCGCACCGCGTAGTACAGCTCGATCGCGTTGGTCCGCCGGTCCGCGGAGCGGTCCTTGACGGCGTGGTCGATGAAGGCCTGCACCTCGTCGGTCTCGTAGTCGAGGAATTCGGTGGGGCGCGTGAGGTGGTCCAACTGGTCGGTCATGTCGGGATTCCTGTCGCTCAGAGTCCGAGGAGCATGGCGATGCGGTTGCGCTGGATCTCGGAGGTTCCGGAGTAGATCGTTCCGGCGATCGAATTGCGCAGGTCGCGCTCGATGCCGTGCTCGGTGAGCACGCCGCGGCCGCCGTGGATCTGCACCGCGTCCAGCGCGGTCTGCACGTTGGCCTCCGACACGACGGTCTTGGTGGCCGCGAGGTCGAGCGAGGCGTCCTCGTTGCGTTCGACCTTGGCGCCGGTGTCGGTGAGCCACTTGCGGGCCGTCTCCACCCGGATCTTCATGTCCGCGATCTTGTGGGAGACGCCCTGGTAGGAGCTGATGGGCCGGCCGAACTGGCGGCGCTCCTTGGCGAAGGCGATGGTCTCCTCCAGGCGCCGGGTCATCTCGCCCAGGGTGATGGAGAAGCCGAGAAGGACCTCGCGCTTCATCACGTAGTCCAGGACCCGGAAGCCGGCGCCCTCCTGCCCGACCCGCTGGCCGACCGGGACGCGCAGCTCGTCGAAGGCGAGCGTGCCGATCGGGCTGGTGCGCAGGCCGATCTTGTCCATCGCGGGGCCCACGGTCAGGCCGGGGCTGCCGGCCTCGACGAGCAGGGTGGTGAGGCCGAAGGGGCCCGGCTTGCCGGTGCGGACGTACAGCAGGAACAGGTCGGCGACCGGGGCGTTGGTGATGAACATCTTGTCGCCGCTGACCACGTAGTGGTCGCCGTCGCGGCGGGCGACGGTCGCCAGGTTCATCGCGTCCGACCCGCCGGACTGCTCGGTGATCGCGTGCGCGGTGATGGCCTCACCGGACATGATCTTCGGCAGGTACTTCTCCTTCAGTTCCTGGCTGCCGAACCGCTGCAGGGGCGTGCCCACGGACACGATCTGCGTCGAGGCGGAGAAGGAGAGGCCGGCGTCGTTGGAGGTGTGGCCCAGACCCTCCAGGGCGCGCATGGTTTCGGTGAGGCTGTGGCCGGCGCCGCCGAACTCCGGCGCGAACGGGACGCGCAGCAGGCCGGTCTCCTGGAGCGTCTTCCACTTCTCGTGGGGGAAGACGCCCGCCGCGTCCAGCTCGCGGGTACCGGCGTTGAGCTGCTCGGCCCACGGGGCGGTGAGGTGAAAGAGGTCATCGGTCACGGGAGATCCTGGGGTCCCTTTCAACGGTGTAGCGGGGCGGGTGCGGATCGGGGCAACAGTGGACCGAGGTGACGCCATGACGACGTTCCATGGCCCGGACGGACGGCCACGGGCTCGCACGCTCACGCGGCGCGACACGGCCCGGCCCCGGCCCGAAGTCCGCCGGGGAGCGGGCTTCGGACCGGGACTGGTGGACTGGCGGCCGGTGGGGCGGCGGCTCAGTACTGGGAGAACCCGTCCGCGGACAGGGTGTGCTTCTCGTCGCCGTTGATCGGCGGGTTGAAGATCGACACCAGGTGGAGGTCCTCGTCGGCGGAGGCCACCAGGTAGTGCGGGTCGTGCTGGTCGAGGACGTAGATGGTGCCGGGGACGATCTTGTGGCGGGTGCCGTCCTTCTCCACGACCTCGCCGGAGCCACCGATGCAGTAGCAGGCCTCCAGGTGGTGGCGGTACTGCAGGGCGCTCGAAGTGCCCTTGCGCACGAGGGTGTCCGCGACGGCGAAGCCCATGCCGTCGCTCTTGGTGAGGAGTCGGTAGCTCAGGCCGTTGCCCCACTCGACAGGGGCGACGTCATCGAGGCTGCGGGTGAACATCTCTCTGGTTCTCCTTCGGGATCGGGTTGTGCGGCGGTGAGGTGCGGTCGGTCGGGCGGGACGGCGCAGTCGTCGGACGGGACGCCGCGCCGTCCGCCGGACCGGGCGGAGCGGTCGGTCAGGCGGCCGCGGCCGGCCGGTGCTCCGCGATCATGGCGACGATGGCGTCGAGGGTTCGGAAGTCGTCCGGGCCGAAGTCGATGTCGTCGACCGGGATCTGATAGGCCGAGGTGAGGTGCCCGAGCATCTTCACCAGGCCGAGACTGTCGATGACTCCGGAGTCGAGCAGGTCGTAGTCGCCGGTGAGGTCCGAGGCGTCCTCCCCGGCCAGGAACTGGGCCACGACGTAGGCGCGGACCTCAGTGGCGATGGCTGTGGTGCTCATGCGTCGCTCTCCTTCAGGCGGTTCTGCTTGATCAGGTTTCGGTCGGGCTTGCCCGTCGAGGTGCGGGGCAGCGGAGCGGCGGTGAGGTGCACCGACGCCGGGATGGCGTGGCGCGGCAGCTGCCGGCCCAGGTGGGTGCGCAGTCGGAGACTGGTGAGGCCGCTGCCCGGGCGGTGGGTGACGTGGGCGTGCAGGCGGACGCCGGCCTGCGGGTCCGGCAGCGGCACGACCACGGCCTCCGCGACGTCCGGGTGGGCCGTGATCACGTTCTCCACCTCCTGCAGGTTCGTGCGGACGCCCCGGACCTTCACGTGCCAGTCCGCGCGCCCTTCGAGGAAGTACAGGCCCTCGGTGGTGCGGGTGACGATGTCGCCGGTGCGGTAGAAGACCCGGCCCTCCAGGTGCGTGAACACCGCGTCGTTCAGGTCCCGGCGCAGGTAGCCGCCGGTCTGGAACGGCGTGGACACCAGGAGTTCGCCGGTGCCGGCCGAGGCGAGGGCTTCGCCCTCGGCGTTGACGACCAGGGCGTCGGTGCCGCGGATGGGAAGGCCGATGGGCATCGGTCCGTCCACGGCGGTGGGATCGACGCGGTGGATGAAGGAGTCGTTGGTCTCCGTGCAGCCGAACACGTTGTGGAACGCGGCCCGGGGGAAGGCCGGCGCGACACGTCGCAGCAGGTCGGCCGGCATCCGGTCGCCGGTGAAGATCGCGTGACGTACGGCGGCGAAGGTGCCGCCGTTCTCCAGGAGCAGGCGGTACATCATCGGCACGCCCTGGACGAAGGTGACGTCGTGCCGGGCGGCCAGCGCGGCCAGGTGCGCGGCGTCGGTCGCCCGCTGCTGCTCCACCAGGACGACGCACGCTCCGAGCTGGAGGAAGGTCCAGACGTCGAGCAGGGCGAGGTCGAAGTTGAGGGGTGCGTACGACAGCGCGGTCTCGTCGGGCGTCAGGGCGAACTCGCCGACGGCCCAGTCGGTGAAGGCGTCGAACCCGGCGGTCTCGATCGGAACGATCTTGGGGGTCCCGGTCGAACCCGAGGTGGTCAGCAGCAACCGGGTCCGGGCCGGATCCGGCACCGCGAATCCCTCCGCCTCGACCTCGTCCGCCGGCACCGGCGCCGCGGTGAGTTCGCCGTCGGCGGTGGCGGTGAGCAGGTGGGAGACCCGCGCCTGGCGTGCCAGACGCTCCAGCGCGTCGCCGCCCAGGTCCGGGGAGGGGGCGAGCGCGATGTGGCCCTCGTGGAAGACGGCCAGCAGCAGCGCGACGGTCTGCGGGTTCTTGTGCGCCGGCACGCAGACGGTGCTGCCCGCCGGGAGGTTCAGCTGCGACAGGTGACCGCGCAGACTCCGGGTCAGGTCGTTCAGCCGGCCGTAGCTGACGGCCTGGTCGTTGAAGTGGAGCGCGATGCGGTGGGGCCGGTCCTCGCCGTGGGCGGCGACGGTCTCGGCCAGGAGGGACGATGGCACGGCGGGATTCCTCGCGGTCGGCTCAGCCGCCGGCAACAGGTACCGATCGACTGTTCGAATCGTGCGGTGTCGAGGTTGACGGTACCTGGGCAAGTGCATGCTTGGTCAAGCATGCACTTGGCGAAGTGGTTGTGACGCAGGACACCGCAGTTGCATGTCCAAGCAAGTCCAAATAAAAAACCCCGAACGCGGAGTGCGTTCGGGGTCGGGGTCGGGTCGCGCCGACTCGGCCTGGGGGGGGCCCGACTGGATCCGGGCCCCCGCCGCCGGGCGCGGCCACGACCCGCGGGCGGGGGGTTCGCGCGCGGCTGGTGCCCGCCGGCGGGGGGGCGCTTTC